>JBFLWP010000008.1 GCA_040757595.1 Nitrospirota bacterium
GCACCGGCCACACAGCGCGCTCGGGGATTTAACGCCCAGGGAATTCACTCAACGCGCGGCCGAAACCGGGCTGCAGGAAGAGCGAAATTTCCAGCTCACTACGGTCTAGTTTTGGGGAGGGGGTCAGTATCGCGCCCAACAATCACCCCAGGTGGCTTGATTCAGGGGGAGCACTACAACATGGTGAACCCGGATGGCATAGTCGAGGGGTCTGGTATCTGGTCGGAAGAAATCAAGCGAGCTCGCGCCAAGGTCTATGGCATACTGAGGAGCCAATTCCAACAACATATGATCGAGCGAACCCTTCTCACGGTCAAGGTCTCAGGCCGCGACGTGGCCGAAGCTGTGCTGTTCCTGGCGTCCGATCGTTCCGCCAAGACCACGGGGGCGCCATGATCCCCGTCGACGGAGGCGCTCGGGAGGCCTTTCCTCGATGACCGGAGCTTGTGGAGCATTGCAATTGCGTGCCCTTTGCAGACCGATGATCCTCGCCGCCCCGTTGATCCCGCCTCGCTGATTCCCCGCAGGATTCCTGCCCATTCCTGACTCAGACCTCATAGGCTCTACACAATTTCCCAACCGAGGCTCGATGACGTACGACTGGGTACCTGTGCGGGCGTGTAGAGTGAGATGCTTCAGACCTGAGGAGCGATGATCTTGTCCTGGCTGATTAAGGTATTGGCAATGTTGGCCCTGTCGGCTCTTTGGGTATTGACCTCCAGCGAGTCGCACGCTTCGGTCAACCTGCCGACGCACCATTGGGCCTATGAGGTGATTGAGCGTTTGGTGGCCATGGGAGTGATTGACGAGGCCATGGTGGTCCAGAAACCCTACAGCCGCAAGCAGGCGGCTCGATACGTGGCGCGGGCCGTCGACCGGGTCAGCGGGGAGCATCAGTTGCCGGAAAGCCAGGAAGCGGTCGTTGGTCCTTTGCTGGAACGACTGATGCAGGAATTTCGGCCTGAGTTGGCCAGTCTCGGCGCAATGCCGGCCCCTTCGGGGTCGAAAGCCGGGAGGGTCCGTTTCGGGGGGCGGCTCCAGGTTGAAGGTGATGCCTTTTTCGTCGGGCACCAGACGGTCCGGTTCAGGGAGAACCGGGGCGGGGAGTATTACGCGAACGGCGAGCAGATCCAGACGGATCTCCGCGGGTGGATCGAGCTTGGCGACGCGCTTTCGATCGTGGCGCAGCCCAAATATATCAGTAATCCCCACGTCCTCGGCATCGGAGCTACCAACAACACCCAGAACGCCTACATGCGGGAGCTGAACGTCAAGTTGACCGTCGCCAATATTTCGCTCGAAGTGGGGCGAGGAACTCAGTGGTGGGGACCGGGATATCGGGGCTCGCTGCTCCTCACCGATCACGCCTTCCCGATGGACATGGTCAAACTGGGCAGCGAGGAGCCCTTCCGCCTCCCGTGGGTCTTCAAGGACCTGGGACAGTGGAAGCTGAACACGTTCCTGACGCAGTTGGAACGAGACCGTGATTTCCCGCGAGCCAAGGTGTTCGGATTGCGGCTCAGCTACCTGCCCACCAGCTGGCTGGAGCTGGGGTTCTCCCGCTTGACCCAGTTCGACGGGCGAGGGCGTACCCAGTCGTTCCCCTCCGCCGTCGTCAAGGCCTATACCTCCAGTCCCAACGCCCTGGGGGGGACCGATGTCAACGAACAGGCGATGCTGGACTTTCGGGTGAAAGTCCCGTCTGTCAACTATCTTGTTCCATTTCCCAGCGGCCTTCAGTTCTACGGGGAGATCGGATCGGAGGACAAGTGGTCTCAGTTTCCCCTGCCGAACCGGGCCGCCGTGCTCGGCGGGATCTATATCCCGCAGCTCTTTTCGGGCGATTCGACGGATCTGCGGATCGAGTATGCCACGACCGACCTGGCTCGTGAAAAGAGCGGTCTCTCGAACGTATGGTACGGGAACGCAATCTATACCAGCGGGATGCGGTATCGAGGGTTTCCTTTGGGGCACTGGATGGGGCCTGATGCCACGGACCTCTTCGTGCAAGTGACCCGTGCCATGACGGACGATCTTCGGATAGGGCTGCACCTCGAGCAGTCGGAGCGCGGCAAGGCCCTCCCAACCCCAGAGAAGAAGCAGGAGGCGGCCGCGGACCTGACTTGGTGGGTCTCGAAACGGCTCCAACTGACGGTCGGCTACACGTATCAGCGCATCAAGAACCCTGGTCAGATCACGAGCATCAACCCGTTCACGGAGACCTTCACCTCGGGCCTCACGTCCACCAATCATCTCCTTTGGACAAATCTGGCTGTAGAGTTCTGAAGGAGGCGGTAGCGCGCGCCCTCTTCCGCTCAAGTCTGAATCCCGAATCTCTCCCTCGCTCCTCGCCTTTCCGATCAAGCCTTCTCACATTCCTGACTTAGACCGACCCTGCCCGGCTTCACCCATTTTCCTGATTCCCCCCATCCCATTGCTTGCCCGCGTCGCGCCCCTGCTGTATCCTCCGGGGCGAGTCCGGTGCTGCCGGTATCATCCTGTCTGCCTTGAGGGAATCGTGACGGACCACGCGGTTCTGGTCGATCTGTTACTAATCTTCGTGGTGTCAATCACCGTGGTCTTCGTGTTTCAGAAGATCAAGGTGCCGGCGATCGCCGGGTTTTTGGCCGCTGGGGCGTTGATCGGGCCGTACGGGTTGAACCTGGTGCCCGATGTCCAGCAGGTCAAGGTGCTGGCCGAGATCGGCGTGGCGCTCCTCCTGTTCACGATCGGGATCGAATTTTCGCTGGCCCACCTGACCGCAGTGCGCAGGCTGCTCCTGGTCGGAGGGCCGCTCCAGGTCGCCAGCGTGGTCGTGCTGGCGCTTCTCGGGGGCTGGTTCGCTGGCTTGCCGGCCCGCGAGACCATCTTCTGGGGTTGTCTCCTGTCGCTCAGCAGCACGGCAATCGTGCTCAAGGCCCTGGCGGAGCGGGGCGAGAGCGATTCGCTCCACGGGCGCACGACGGTCAGCATCCTGATCTTCCAGGACCTGGCCGTGGTCCCGATGATGATGGTGACCCCCCTGCTGGCCGGACCGGGCGACGGGGACGTGGCGGGGATTCTGCTCGCGCTCGCGAAGTCGGCGATGCTGGTGGGGCTCATCGTCGGGGCTGCCTGGTTCTTCGTGCCCGGTCTGCTGGAGCAGATCGCGGGGAGCCGGAGCCGCGAACTCTTCCTGCTGACGATCATCGTGTTGTGCCTGGGCATCGCCTGGCTGACATCACGGGCCGGGCTCTCGCTGGCCTTGGGGGCCTTCATTGCCGGTCTGGTCATTTCCGAATCCGAATACAGCCACCAGGCGCTTGCCGAGATCCTGCCGTTTCGGGACAGCTTCAACAGCCTCTTCTTCGTGTCCGTCGGCATGCTGATGGACGTGCGGGTCGTGTGGGCGCATCCGGTGCTCCTGGCTTCGCTGGTCGGAGCGGTGCTCATCGGCAAGTTCCTGACTGCGGCCGGACCGATCCTCGCCATGGGGCTTCCGCCCCGCTCGGCGATCCTGGCGGGCATCGCCTTGGCGCAGGTCGGGGAATTCAGCTTCATCCTGGCACAGGAGGGGCAGGCGGCAGGTCTCCTCCAGGCCGAGCCGTACCAGGTGTTCCTGGCCGTCTCGGTGCTGACGATGGTGGTCACGCCGTTCCTGATCCAACTCGCGCCAAAGGTCGCCCGGCGCGCAGAAGCGTTCCAGCGGCTGCGCCGCTGGTTCCCCGGCCGCACCACGTCCCATCTGACCCATCTGGACACGCGGCATCTCCGGATCAAGGACCACGTCATCGTGGTCGGTTACGGTCTGAACGGGCGCAACCTGGCCCGCGTGCTGCAGGAGACGGAGATTCCCTACGTCGTGCTGGACCTGGACGGGGAGACCGTCCGGCGCGAGTCCCGCAACGGAGTCCCGATCTACTACGGAGACGCCACGAATCCCGGCGTCCTCCGCCAGCTCCGGATCGAGGAGGCCCGCGTGCTGGTCCTGGCCATCTCCGACCCCTTTTCCGCCAGGCGCACGGTCCAAATCGCCAAGGGGCTCAATCCGGCCGTCCACGTCGTGGTGCGGACCCGCTACCTGCGCGAGCTGGAGGAATTGCACCAGTTGGGCGCGGACGAGGTCGTGCCGGAGGAGTTCGAGACCTCGATCGAGATTTTCGCCCTCGTCCTGCGGAACTACCGGATGCCTCCCGACCTGATCACGAAGAAAGCCGAGCAGGTCAGGCGGGAAGGGTACGCCGTCCTCAGGCGCACGGCCCTGCCGGAGTTGGCCCATCACCTCCGCGGGGGAACCCTGGCCGAGGCGGAGGTCGAGACCTGGCGGATCGAGCCGGAGTCGCCTGCCGCCGGCAAGACCCTCGCGCAGGTCTCGATCCGGCCGAGGACCGGCGCCTCGGTCATCGCCCTGACCAGGGGCGGAGTCACGGAATCCAATCCGTCCGAGAAGGTTCGGCTGGAGGCCGGTGACGTGGTGGTCCTCCTGGGTACCAGGGAGCAGATCCGACGCGCCATCGGCCTGCTCACGGACAACAAGATGGAGGCGGACCGTTGAGCAGTGGTTGCCTTGACATCAAAAAGAAGCGCGTTTTATAGTGAATTTCCTCGAAGGCCGCAAGCCATCGGACGCACACTTGTGCGAGGAGCGCGAGGTGAACGATGAGTACGACCCAACTCGAACCGGCAGCCGCACTGGCTGAGTTGCGGGAGAACAAGCCCGACCGCGTCACGATCGTCGTCCTCAGCGGGGACATGGACCGGGTCATGGCCGCCTTCATCATTGCGACCGGTGCGGCGGCCATGGGGATGCCGGTGACCATGTTCTTCACGTTCTGGGGCTTGAATGCCATTCGCCGGCCCGGAGCGGTGAGCGCGGCCAAGGATTGGCTCCGCAGGCTCTTCGGTCTGTTGAACAGGGGAGGAGCCGACAGGTTGCCGCTGTCCCGCTTCCATTTCTGGGGGCTGGGGACCGTCATGATGAAGCAGGTCATGCGCCAGCATCGTATGCCGGGCATTCCGGAACTGATGGCGACGGCGCAGGAGCTGGGAGTGCGGTTCATCGCTTGCACGACCACGATGGGCTTGATGGGGATCACCAAGGACACGCTGATCGAGGGAGTCGATCAGTTGGCCGGCGTCACGACCTACCTGGCCGAGGCAAAACAAGGAAGCGTAAATTTGTTCATTTAGGAGCGAGTTGCAAATAGCTAGTAGCTCTGATCTGCCGGCTGCTAGCTATTCGCTGTGTGCTGTTTGCTGAGGTGCTGGGGATGATCCAATCAGACGTGAAGCTGGACACGCTCGGGTACTTCTGCCCGATGCCGATCATCATGACCTCCAAGAAGATCAAGGAGCTGTCGCCAGGGCAGGTGCTCGAAGTGCTGTCCGACGACGAAGGGATCAAGAAGGACATGCCGGCCTGGTGTCAGACCACCGGTCACGAGATGGTCGGATTGGAAGAGGAGATGGCTGATTCACGGAGGATCTACAAGGCCTTTGTGAGGAAAGCGAAGCGCTGACCTTCTTGGTCGAGGCGCTGAGGCCTGGCCATAGGGGCCGGGACAGAAACGGGGAATGAGAAAAACCGGAGGTGCGACAAGCACTTCCGGTTTTTTTGTGCCTGAGGCGCCGATCCGAGAGGCATCTGCCCTTTGGCTACGATATGTTGTAGATACTTCTTGACACAACCACAATACTTTGCTATCAGGAGGAGCCAATTCACACAATCCTAACAGAAAGTTGAGGTCACGGGCATCCAGTAAGCGAATCTCCGCCTGGTTCAGGCGGCCACCGGGGTGATGAATATCCGGGAGGACTCTCCCCTGATTCTTCACCGATTCCTTCCCAGGCCCTTCCCGTCAAAGAGACAGCCACAGTCTCGCTTCTCTCCGGTCAAACTTCCACGGCGATCGGAATCTTTCCCAATCGGCCTGTTCTTGGGCGCGGAGGCGCAGCCTTGCGGATTGGTGCGGACGACCAAACCAAGGAGGTGGCAGATGTCGGCACACAGCCTCGTCCTGGAAGAAAAGGCCCTGCAGGTTGCCGAGCAAGCGGCGGCGCAATTTGATGGAGCCAGAGTCGAGCCGATCCTGAATTGGGATCAGGAGCGGCCCGCCGGGTTCCTGATTGACTCCTTTCTGGAGCGGATCGCCGTCGTCGTCTGCGAGCGGAAAGAACTCCTCCTCCGCGATGTCCGAACCATCCGTCAGGCCATGGCGCGGGCCCAGGCCCGCCGTGTGCTGCTCTACGTGCCAGACGACATGGTGATTCCCAATCCCGTCATGCTCCTCGCCGCCCTCTCGAAGATCGAAATCGTGCGCATGACCGAGACCCATTAAGGGCGCGGTGTCGCGAGAATCCAGCAGGAGGTCTGGTTCGCCACGATGGGCGTGAAAAGGGGGAGCATCATGTCGGGACCTTTCAACCTCCGGTATCTCCACCTGTTCGTTCGGGAGCGGTCGGCGGGGGCGTTCATTCTGTCGCGGAACGGACGGTCGGCCGACTTCGTCGGAGCCAGCACGACGGACGTAGCGAACGCGCTGAGACAGTACGGGAGCCAGTCCGGCTACCGGTACTTTTGGTTCGCCTATTCGAATTCTCCCGAGGAAGCGGTCCAGCTTGAGTTGACCTGGTACCACCGGTACCATCCGGCGGACAATGCCGTGCCTCCGGCCAGGAACCACGGAGCGGATTGGCATTGTACGGCCGAGGGGTGCGCGGCCTGTGCGTTGATTCAGTCCAGACGCTGATTCCGTCGAGCACCGGACCGCCAGTCCAGTACCCGCTCCTTCCCTCAGTCCCCGGCAGGGGCCCGTGTGCCCCTGCCACCGCCTTGACTTCGTCCGACCGATGCCGATACCGTGTCCTCCCCGATGTCCGGCACGAGAGCAGTCATCCCATGTAGGCATCGGTCACGTGTGAGCCGGTCCCGTGCCTTCAGGAAAGAATGAGGCCTTGTTGATCCGGAACTGCGGGCAGCTCGTGACTCTGCGCGGGCCCGCCCGGCCTCGCCGAGGGGCGGAGATGGAGGAGCTGGGTCTGATCCGCCACGGGGCCGTGTTGCTCCGGGACGGACTCGTGACTGCAGTGGGCCCCGACGAGCGGATCTGCCGGTTGCCGGCGGCTCGCGGTGCGAAACCGGTGGACGCCGGCTGCCGCGTCGTCCTGCCGGGCTTCGTGGATTCCCACACGCACGCGCTCTTTGCAGCCCCCCGCCTGGATGAGTATGAGGCGAGGATCGGCGGCTCGACCTACGCCGGGCTCGCCAGGGCCGGCGGCGGCATCCAGGCCAGCGCCAGGCTGATCCGGTCCGCGAGCGAGCGATCGTTGGTCTGCCGGCTCGGCCAAGTGGCGCGGCTGTTCCTGGAGCACGGAACGACCACAATCGAGGTCAAGAGCGGCTACGGCCTGGAGCTCGACGGGGAATTGAAGATGCTCCGGGCAATCCGGGAGGCCGCCGGACGAAGCCCGCTGGAGATGGTGCCGACGCTCCTGGCCCACGATGTGCCCCGCCGTTTTCGGCGGAAGCGTGCCCGCTTTCTCCGGGTCTGGACGCGCGAACTGATCCCCCTGGTCGCCCGGTCCGGGCTGGCCGAGTGCTGCGACGTCTTTTGCGACCGGGGCTATTTCTCGCTCCGCGAGACCGGGATGGTGCTGCGTGCGGCGGCCCGAGCCGGGCTGAAGCTGAAGGTCCATGCGGAACAGTTGGTCCGATCCGGATCGGCCCTGCTGGCCGCGGGGCTCGGCGCCCTGTCCGCGGATCATCTGGATCACCTGTCCGAGGCTGATATCCGGCGCCTGCGGGGGACCCCGACGGTCGCGACCCTGCTGCCGGGCACGACCCTGCACCTCGACTCGCATCCAGATCCGCCGGCCCGCTGGTTGATCGACGCCGGAGTCCCGGTCGCGCTCGCGACGAATTTCAATCCGGGCAGCTCGCCGACTGTGAGCATGCAGCTCATCCTCTCACTGGCCTGCTCGCGGCTGAAGATGAGCCCGGCGGAGGCGCTCACGGCCGCCACCGTGAACGGGGCCTACGCGCTTGGACGGGGCAGCCTGGTCGGATCGCTGGAGGTCGGCAAGCAGGCCGATCTCATCATCATGGATGCAACGGATTACCGGGAGATCCCGTACTACGTCGGGATGAATCATTGCGTCACGGTGATCAAGAGGGGGCGCGTGGTCTTTTCAAGGGGAGGGCGAGAGGCGCGAGGCTAGAGGCTAGGGGGCAGAAGTCAGGAAAAGGCCTCTAGCCCCTCGCCCCTTGCCACGAGCCTGCGCGTGAGCGATGCAGCGGCTCATCGAGTGCGTGCCGAACTTCAGCGAGGGCCGTCGGGCCGAAACCGTCAACCGGCTCGTCGCGGCAGTCCGATCGGTGCCGGGGGTGTTCCTGCTCGATCAGGAGATGGACGCCGATCACCACCGGTCCGTGCTGACGTTCGTCGGGGAACCGGACGCGGTCGGGGAGGCGGCCTTTCGGGTGACGCAGGCTGCGACGGAGTTGATTGATCTGAGGCGGCACGAGGGCGAACATCCCCGCGTGGGAGCGACGGACGTCGTGCCGTTCGTGCCGATCCGGGGCGTCACGATGGGCGAATGCGTCGCCCTGGCCAAGCGGGTCGGGGCCAGGATCGGGAGCGAGCTACGGATCCCGGTCTTCCTGTACGAGCGGGCCGCGGCCAACCAGGATCGCGCCAGGCTGGAGGTGATCAGGAAAGGAGGCTTGGAAGGCCTCGCCGGGCGAATGACAGCTCAGGCCTGGCAGCCGGATTTCGGGCCGGCGGCTCTCCATCCCACGGCGGGAGCCACGGTCGTCGGGGCCAGGCCGCCGCTCATCGCCTACAACGTCAACCTCCAGACGGACGACCTCGAGGCGGCCAAGACCATCGCCAAGAAAGTACGGTTCTCCAGCGGGGGGCTGCCCGCCGTGAAAGCCATCGGCGTGGAGTTGCGGAGCCGCGGCCTCGTCCAGGTGTCCATGAACCTGACCAATTTCGAGGAGACCCCGATCCATGTGGCCTATGAAGCCGTGCGCCGCGAGGCGGAGCAACGGGGGATCAGGGTGGTGGAGAGCCAGGTGGTCGGGCTGGTGCCTCAGCGGGCCCTTGTGCAGGCAGCCGAGCACCTCCTCAAGCTGGAGGGATTCGATCCGATGCAGGTGCTGGAGGCCCGCCTGGAGTCGGTGCTGGCGAAGGAAGCCGGCGCTCTTGCCGGTACAGCAGGGGACTGGTCGTCAGCCCTTTCGCCCTTTCTCGATGCCCTGTCGGCCGGTACGCCCACGCCGGGAGGCGGGAGCGCGGCGGCGCTGGCCGGGGCCCTCGCCGCATCGCTGGGCGTGATGGGATGCAAAGTCGGACCGCCCAAGCCCACAGCCGGACAAGGACAGCCCAAGCCGTCAGCCGACGAACCGGCGAGCTTGGAGCAGATGGAGCGCCGGTTGGCTCAGCTCCGCGCGGAGCTTCACAGACTCGTCCGGGCCGATGCTGACGCCTATGAGGCGGTGGTCCGAGCCTACCGCCTGCCCAAGGAGGACAAGGCCAGATCCGAGCACATTGCTGCGAGCCTCGCGGCGGCCACGCTGGTTCCCCTCGAGACGGCGACCCTGGCCGGCGAGGTCGCCTCCCTGCTCCGCTCGGTCATGGGCAAGACCAAGCAGTCCGTCACCCCGGACCTTAGGGTCGGCCTGCTCCTGGCCATGGCCGCAGTAGAGGGGGGGCTGGAGAATGTGGCTGTCAACTTGAAAGCTCAATCAAATCAGCAGCTTATATCAGATGTTCAGGGGAAGGTAGCCGCCCTTCAGCAGAGGCTTGTGGAACTGAAAAGGCTATGCTATCCTTCCACGGCTGGTTGACCGGTTGTGGTCCTGTTCTGAGGCGAATTAAGTCAAAGCTGGAGAGCGATGGAAATCAAGGTCTTCAACAATAACGTCGAGAAGGCGCTGAAGGTCGCGAAGAAGAAGCTGGCCGGGGAGGGACTCTTCCGCGAGCTCAAGCGCCGCCGGTACTACGAGAAGCCCAGCGTCAGGCGAAAGGCCAAGCAGCGGGAGGCGATGCGTCGTCGCCAGAAGTGGCTGGCCAAGCACAGGATGGACTGAGCGCCGGTTTTCTTCCCTCCTGTTCCCTCGGTTCCCCGTCGTTTTTCATCTCCAACGGTCTCTCCATGCGCGAGACGGAGATCCATGCGGCCATCCGCATCCTCCGGCGCGAGGTGCGCCGGTGGCAGGAGCCGGTGGTCGGCGTGGTGGCCAAGGAGTCGCAGGACCCCTTCCGCATCCTGATCTCCTGCGTCCTGAGCCTCAGGACCAAGGACCAGACGACCGCGGAGGCCAGCCGCCGGCTATTCGCGTTGGCCACCGACCCGTCCCGCATGCTGACCCTGCCGGTCCGTCGGATCGAGACCGCCATCTACCCAGTCGGCTTCTACAGGACCAAGGCCCGGCAGATTCGCGAGATCAGTCGGCGCCTGCTGGAGCGCTATGGAGGCCGCGTCCCCGATTCTATCGCCGAACTCTTGACGCTCAAGGGGGTGGGGCGCAAGACCGCCAACCTGGTGGTGACGGTGGGGTACGGGAAGCCCGGCATCTGCGTGGACACACACGTGCACCGGATCAGCAACCGGTGGGGCTACGTGAAGACCAAGACGCCCGAGCAGACCGAGGAGGCGCTGCGCCGCAAGCTCCCGCGCCGCTACTGGATCACGTTCAACGACCTGCTCGTCCCGTTCGGCCAGAACCTCTGCCAGCCCGTGTCGCCCTACTGCAGCCGGTGCAAGCTGACGACCTATTGCGACCGGGCGGGGGTTGTAAAGTCGCGTTAGACGTGAAAGGTTAGACGCGAGAGGAACCGAGGCAAAGCGACTGCTTCTGTCTGATGCGTCTCACGTTTTACGTCTCACATCTCACGAGTCTTAGATGAATAAAGTAGTTTCCGCGCCGGCGGTCAGCGAGAGGATGGCCGGGAGTCCCATGACCTCGTCCACGTTCTGCGCGACAACGGCCGGATCCACCCCCATGTACTCCAGGCCGGCGCTGCAGGCGATCAACTGGAAGTGCCCCACCTGCCTGGCCTCGCGGAACATCTCCGAGATCAGCGGGACTTTCTTCTCCTGGAGCAGCCGGGCGACCTCCTTCCCCTGCTGACCGTATTCCGGGGGGAAGTCCATCTCGTCAATCCGTCCCTCCGCCAGCTTCTTGATCGTCCAGAAGAGCAGTACGACGCGGACGTCCTTCCCCATGGCGGCGGCGGTCAGCCCCAGGGTCGCCACCTGGTGCAGCTTGTCGTAGGTGGCGTTGTGGGCGAAGATGACGAACCGGGGCGTTCGGCTCACGGCGGCTCCAGTGACTGGGTCTGACCGGGTAAGTTGTGGCTGGATTATACGTCTTCATCGGAAGCCAAACAAGGTATGCGCTCTTACAGGACAACAACCTTTTGACATGGTGTTCGTCAGTCACTACAATCCGTTGACACAATTCTGTTGCCACTCACACCGCATGATATGAGGGGACGTTGATGCGAAGTCACTGGTCTGATCGGGAGGCTAGGGGTCTGGAAGGGCTGGACGCCCTCGTGTATGCGACGAGGACGATCGGCGCTGAGCCGGAGTTGGTCCTGTGGGGTGGAGGGAATTCTTCGGCCAAGCTTACCATGCAGGACCATGCCGGTCGCGAGACTAGGGTCTTGTGGATCAAGGGCAGCGGCTCTGATATGCGGACGATCACTGCCAAGCAGTTTACGCCTCTGCGCTTGGATGAGTTGCTACTCCTGTTCGACCGGGAGACCATGACGGACGAAGCCATGGTCGCCTATCAAGCCAAGTGTATATTGGAACCGACAGCGCCGAAACCCTCCATCGAAACGCTGCTGCACGCCTTTGTGCCGGCTCCGCACGTGTACCATACTCACGCGGACTCGATCTGCGCGCTGGTTGATACGTCGGATAGCGAGAAAATAATCAAGCGCGTGTACGGGACTGATGCGGTGTTGATTCCGTACGTCCGCCCCGGCTTTGCTTTGGCCAAGCTGGTCGGCACGGCGTACCGGAAAGATCCACGTCTCAGCGCCATCATCCTTGATAAGCACGGGCTTGTGACCTGGGGCAACTCTCCCAAGGAGGCCTATCTGGCGACGATCAGGGTGGTGAGTCGAGCCGAGCGGTTCATTCAACAGGCCGGCGGCCGGAGTGAAAAGCGCAGGGTTGTATCGTTGGGAAACTGCTCCTCGGCCCGTGAGCGTCAGGAGTTGGCCGCCATTGTGGCACCGGTTCTCCGGGGAGCAATCGGTCAGCGCGCGCGTATGCTGCTGATGTTTGATGATAGCCCAGCGGTGTTGCGGTTCGTGAACGGGCCTCGCGCTCGGCAGCTCAGCCAGGTTGGTCCCTTCACGCCGGACCATATCCTTCACACCAAGGCCAGGCCTCTATTTTTGGATCTGCCTCGGTCCAAGGCTCCGGAAGTCGTCGCGCAGGCTATCCGCAAAGGCGTGGAACGGTATCGTCAGGACTATATCCGATACTTCGAGCGGTACAAGAGCCCGAGCGTCACGATGATGGACCCCCATCCACGCGTCATACTGGTTTCTGGCCTCGGGCTGTTTACATCCGGGAAGGACAGACGCGCCTGTCGGATTGCGCACGACCTCTATGTCCATACGATGCGGGTCATTCGGGCCTCGTCGGTTCTGGATACATATACGTCTCTTTCTTCGCAGGATCTCTGCGACTTCGAATATTGGCCAATGGAGAATTTCAAGCTGACCTTGCTCCCCCCGGAGAAGGAGTTCTCGCGAAGAATCGTCCTCGTGACCGGCGCCGCCGGAGCAATCGGTCGGGCGATCAGCCAACGGTTCGTTGCCGAAGGGGCCGCAGTGATCCTTGCCGATCTCGATCAAGAGAAGATCTCCCGGCTGTGTGATGAGTGCAATCGTCAGGTCGGGGAGGAGCACGCTGTGCCCCTTGTCATGGATGTTGCCGACAGATCCAGCGTGACCGAGGGATTTCAGAAAGCGGTCAGGTGTTTTGGTGGCCTCGACGTCATTGTCTCGAATGCCGGCATCGCCTGCTCGGCGCCGGTCGAACGAATGTCGCTGCGAGACTGGACCCGTGTTTTCGAAGTGAATGCCACGGGGCACCTTCTGATTTGCCAAGAAGCTGTTAAGATCTTCAAACGGCAGGGGCTTGCGGGGAACATCGTGGTGGTGGCGAGCAAGAACGTGGTCGCGCCGGGAAAGGAATTTGGCGCCTATTCGGCCTCAAAAGCAGCACAGGCTCAACTGAGCAAGATCCTGGCGATCGAGGGAGCGGAGAGCGGCATCCGCGTCAACATGGTGAATCCGGACGGTGTGTTTGAGGGCTCTGGCCTCTGGTCAGAACGGGTCCGAGAGCAGCGGGCCAAGGTGTACGGAGTCCCAGTAGAGAAGATCGAGGAGTATTACGCCAGCCGGAATCTCCTCAAGACCAAGGTTACCGCTGCAGATGTCGCAGAAGCAGTATTGTTTTTTGCCTCCCAACGCTCGGCGAAGACGACTGGGGCAATGTTGCCCGTGGACGGCGGTGTCAAAGAGGCCTTTCCACGCTAGACGCGCGCTGAAACGTCGCGCACTTTTCCGTTTTCATAAAGCCCCGCCCTTGGATACCCCCCAGCTTGCTGAGGGGTTCTTTACTCTGTTCTCACAACGATTTCCCGATCGGCTTCCTGGGTGCCGGATATTGCTTAGCGAGGCTGGGTGGGGGGCGGGAGCGGGAGGCGCAGGTCGTGGCGCCGCGCGGCGGCGAGGGCTTCCGGATAGCCGGCGTCGGCATGGCGCAGGATGCCGAGCCCCGGGTCGTTGGTCAGCACCAGCTCCAGCTTCCTGGCCGCCTCAGGGGTCCCGTCGGCCACGACCGCCTGTCCCGCGTGCAGGGAGTAGCCAATCCCGACGCCGCCTCCGTGGTGGAAGGAGACCCAACTGGCGCCGGAGGCGGTGTTGAGCAGGGCGTTGAGGATCGGCCAGTCGGCGATCGCGTCGCTCCCGTCCTTCATGCCCTCGGTCTCCCGGTAGGGGGAGGCGACCGAGCCTGCGTCCAGGTGGTCCCGTCCGATGACGATCGGGGCCTTCAGCCTGCCCTCCCGCACCAGCTCGTTCATCCGGAGGCCCATTGCGGCCCGCTCCCCGTAGCCCAGCCAACAGATGCGGGCTGGCAGCCCCTGGAACCGGACCCGCTCGCGGGCCAGCCTGAGCCAGCGCTGAAGGGAACGGTTGTCCGGGAAGAGCTCGCCGGCCGCCTGGTCGGTTGCGGCGATGTCCGCCGGATCGCCGGACAGGGCCACCCACCGGAAGGGGCCGCGCCCTTCGCAGAAGAGCGGCCGGATGTAGGCCGGCACGAACCCGGGAAAGGCGTAGGCGTCCTGCACGCCCCGCTGGTGGGCCATGGTCCGGATGTTGTTGCCGTAGTCGAACACGACCGAGCCGGCCTTCTGGAAGGCGAGCATCGCGCGCACGTGGACGGCGATCGAGTCCAGGGCCCGGTTCACGTAGTCCGACGGGTTCCGCTTGCGCAGGTCTGCCGCCTCCTCCACGGACAGGCCGGCTGGGATGTAGCCGTTCAGCGGGTCATGGGCGGAGGTCTGGTCCGTCACCACGTCCGGGACCTCACCGCGTCTCACCAGTTCGGGCAGAACCGTGGCGCAGTTGCCGACGAGCCCCACGGAGAGAGCTTCGCGCCGCGCCTTGGCGGCCGTGATCCAGCCGAGCGCCTGGTCCAGCGAGACGGTCATCCGGTCGCAGTAGCCGGTCTTGATCCGCCGCTCGATCCGGGCCGGATTCACCTCGACGCAGAGGATCGCGGCCCCGTTCATGGCGCCGGCCAACGGCTGGGCGCCCCCCATTCCGCCCATCCCGCCGGTCAGCACGAACCGGCCGGCCAGGTCGCCGCCGAAGTGCCGGGCCGCGCAGGCCGCGAAGGTCTCGAAGGTCCCCTGCACGATCCCCTGGGTGCCGATGTACATCCAGGAGCCGGCGGTCATCTGCCCGTACATGATCAGGCCCAGCGCCTCCAGCCGGCGGAACTCGTCCCAGGTGGCCCAGTGGCCGACCAGGTTGGCGTTGGCGATGAGGACGCGGGGCGCGAATTCGTGGGTCCGGAGCACGCCGACCGGCTTGCCCGACTGGACGAGCAGGGTCTGGTCGTTCTTCAGGTCGGTCAACTCCTGCACGATGGCGTCGTAGGCGCGCCAGTCGCGCGCCGCCTTGCCCGCGCCCCCGTAGACGATCAGCTCGCGCGGATTCTCTGCCACTTCTTCGTCGAGGTTGTTCATGAGCATCCGCAGCGCGGCCTCCTGGCTCCAGCCTCTGCAGGTCAGGGTCGCGCCCCTCGGGGCTTTGACGGACCGTGCGCCCATGTCACTTCCGTTTCCTCACCTGGGCCTTCACGCCGTTGATGAAGGCGTCGATCGCCGCGTCCACCTCGCCGGCGGTCATGGCCCGGTCGTGGGTCTCACTCTCGTCCAGCAGGAAGGTCTCGCTGTCCTTCTCCTGCCTCACGATCACGGTGTTTTCCGGCGTGACCTCGACCATCATGTACCACTCCTTGCTGCCCTTGTGGATCGAGACCTCCTTTCCGAGGCCTTTCTTGGTGACCTCCACCTGAAGCTCTTCGTCGGCCCTCGGTGAGGACGGAGCCGGATCGGCTGCCTTGGCCGACCCGGCGTCGAGCAATGGCAGGGCTGTCATGGCGACCAGCCCTAGGAGAGCGAGAGACCGTTGTGCAAGAGAACGTCGGTTCATGACTGACTCCCTTGTGATGATCGGGCCGTGGACAAGAGAGTGGAAAAGGCCCCGTCGGCGACGAGCGTGCGAATTTTCTCGATGTCCGGAGCCAGGGGCCGGTCCCCTTCCAGGCGCGGCACCAGCCGACGGATCAGCTTCATGGCTCCGACGCTCCCCGCGCCGGGACGCAGAGGCCTGTGGAACTCCACCCCCTGCGCGGCGCAGAGGAGCTCGATCGCGAGGATGTGCTCGGTGTTCGTGAGAATCTGTTTCAGCTTGAGCGCAGATCCCATGCCCATGCTGACGTGGTCCTCACGGTTGCCCGAGGTCGGGATCGAGTCCACCGAGGCGGGATGCGAGAGGACCTTGTTCTCGGAAGCCAGGGCGGCGGCGGTGACCTGGGCGATCATGAAGCCGGAATTGAGGCCCGGATGGGGGCTCAGGAAGGGCGGCAGGTCCCCGTATTCCGGATTGATCAGCCGCTCGATGCGGCGCTCCGCAATGCTGGCCAACTCGGTCATCGCGATGGCCAGGTAGTCGAGGACGAGCCCCAGGGGCTGACCGTGAAAGTTGCCGCCGGACAGGACTTCGTTCCGATCGGCGAACACAAGGGGGTTGTCGGTCACGCTGTTGATCTCGGTGCTCAGGGTCGCGCGGACGTGGTCGAGCGCGTCGCGCACGGCTCCGTGCACCTGCGGCATGCAGCGGAGGCTGTAGGCGTCCTGCACGCGCGGGCAGGAGAGGTGCGAGGCGCGGATCTCGCTGTCCCGGACGAGGGCCCGGAGGTTGGCCGCCACGGCCGCCTGCCCCAGATAGGGGCGCAGCCGGTGGATCCGCTGATCGAAGGCGACGGGGGTCCCCATGAGCGCTTCCAGCGACAGGGCGCCGGCCACGTCGGCCGTGTCCAGGAGCCGTTCGCTTCGGCGGAGGGCCAGCAGACCCAGGGCCAGCATGGCCTGGGTCCCGTTGACGAGCGACAGCCCCTCCTTGGCTTCCAATTGGAGCGGCTTCAACCCGGCCCGGGCCAGTGCGGCCCGGCCTGGCAGGGAGCGGGCACCGACGGTCGCGGTGCCTTCCCCGATCAGGACCAGGGCCAGGTGGGCCAGCGGAGCCAGGTCGCCGCTCGCCCCCACCGATCCCCGGCAGGGGATCACCGGCAGGATGTCCCTGTTCAGCAGCGTCAGGAGCGACTCGACGACGAGCGGGCGCACCCCGCTGTGGCCGCGCGCGAGCACGTTGGCGCGCAGGAGGAGGACGCCCCTGGTCTCCTCCCTGGTCAGCGGCTCGCCGACCCCGGCTGCGTGGCTGCGCACCAGGTTCAGTTGCAGTTGCCGGATGTCGGCGGCGGGGATGCGCTGGTCGGCCAGCTTGCCGAAGCCGGTGTTCACCCCGTAGACCGGCTCGTCGCCGGCGCTCGCGCGCCGGATCACGGCGTGGGAGGCCGCCATGCGACGCCTGGCCCGAGGCGACAACCGGGCGGGTCGCCCCTTGAAGACCACTTCGTAGAAGGCCGGCAGGCTCAAGTCTTCACCGGTCACGTCGAGCGGCTTCACAGGCCGGATTATAGCCCGGTTCCGGCCGTTTGTCTTTTGCCTTTTCCCGACGGCCTTTGCTAGGATGCGATCCCGATGATGGAGGCGCTCCTCAGCAGGGACGTGCTGCTCTGGCTCTTCGTCCTTTCGGTGGTCGGCTTCGTGGGCAGCCTGGTCGCGATCCCCTTCATCCTCGTGAGGCTCCCGCCTCACTATTTCGACGAGCGCCACCCCCGCATCTGGATGAGGGACCATCATCCGGCGCTGCGCCTGACCGGACTCGCGATCAAGAACGCGGCGGGGATCGTTTTCCTGTTGGCCGGGTTCGCGATGCTGTTCCTGCCCGGACAGGGCATCCTGACCATGCTGATCGGGGTCTCGCTCGTGGACTTTCCCGGCAAGCGCTATCTGGAGCGGAAGCTGATCGGCCAGCCGTCGGTCCTCGGCACGATCAACAAGCTGCGGGAGAAGTTCGGCCGGCCCCCGCTGATCGTGAAACCCGACCCGTAGTCATGTCAACCCTCTACCTCATTGACGGCTCCGCCTACGTTTACCGCGCCTTCTTCGCCCTCCCGGCCCTCTCCAACTCCAAGGGGCTCCAGACCAACGCGGTCTACGGCTTCACCACGATGCTGATGAAGGTTCTGCGCGAGCACAAGCCGGACCTGCTCGCAGTGGTCTTCGACGAGAAGGGGCCGACCCTTCGCCACGAGGCCTTCAAGGAGTACAAGGCCCACCGGCCGGAGATGCCGCAAGGCATGCAGGCCCAGATCCCGTACGTCCATCGGATGGTCGAGGCCTTCGGTGTGCCGGCCATCCGCCAGTCGGGATACGAGGCGGACGACCTGATCGGCACCCTGGCCCGCAAGGCGGAGGCGGCGGGATTCCTCGTCGTGATCGTCACCGGCGACAAGGACATGTTCCAGCTCCTAACCCCCTCGGTGCGGATCTACGACCCGGTGAAGGACAGGTGGTTCGGGGAGGCAGACTGTCGGGAGCGGTTCGGAGTGGAGCCGGCCCGCGTCGTCGAGGTCATGGGGCTCATGGGCGACGCGACCGACAACATCCCGGGGGTCAAGGGGATCGGGGAGAAGACGGCGATCAAGCTGATCGCGGAGTTCGGGACGATCGAGGATCTGCTCCGGCGGGTCCAGGAGGTCACGCCGCCGAGGATCAGGACATTCCTCACCGAGCAGGCGGAGAACGCCCGTCTCAGCCGGCAACTGGCCACGATCCGGGTGGACTGCCCGGTGGACTTTCAGCCGGACCGGTTCCGGGCCGGCTCGCCCTCCACCGAGGCCCTGGTTGCCTTGCTGCGGGAGCTGGAGTTCACGACCCTCCTCAAGTCTATTCAGCCGGCCGGGCAGGCCGAGACGCCACAGGGCGAGGTGACGATCATCTCGGACGATGCTTCGGCCCGGCGCTTCGCGGCTGATATGCCGAAGGAAGGCCCAGTCGCGATCCAGGTGGTCTTGGACGGCCAGGGAGTCTCGGCCAGGGTGAAGGGCCTGGCCGTCGGCCTGCCCAACGGCCGGACCGCCTTCGCCGAACGGGTCTGGCCCTCGCTCAGCCGGCTCTTCCGGAACGAGACCAATCTCAAGGCCGTCCATGATCTGAAGCCCGCGCTCCTGGCGCTCGAGCGGGCGGGGGTTGACCTGGCTCCGCCCTGGTTCGACACGATGGTCGCCACCTATCTCTTGAATCCCAACCGCCGGACCCATGAGCTGGACTCGGTCGCGCTGGAAGTGTTGGGACGCCATCTCACCGGCGGGTCGGTTTCCGTGCAGCCGGCCGGGCCCAAGGCTGAATCCGAGGCTGACGAGCCGCAGGATCTCTTTAGCGGGAGCGGGGAAGAGCCAGCCGATCCTCCGGTCGAAGCTGCGGCCATCCAGAAGGCGGCGGAAGAAGCGGCGGCCGTGTTGCAATTGGTGCCGGTGCTCAAGCAGCGGCTGGAGGAGCAGGGGAGCCTACGGCTGTTCGAGGAGGTCGAGATGCCGCTCGTGCCGGTCCTGGCCGAGATCGAGCGAAACGGCTTCGGCCTGGACGTGGCGGCGCTCCAGGCCTTGAGCAAGGAATTGGAACGGGAGCTGGACCGGATGATGGAGGGGATCGCCAGGCTGGCCGGGGGGGAGTTCAACATCAACTCGCCCAAGCAACTGGCGGCCGTCCTGTTCGACAAGCTGGGCCTCAAGCCCATCCGGAAGACCAAGACCGGCTATTCTACGGACGAGGAGACCCTAACCCAACTGGCCATGCAGCACGAGTTGCCGGCCCAGATCCTCAACTACCGGAGCCTGAGCAAGCTCAAGTCCACCTACGTGGACGCCCTGCCAGAGCTGGTGAATCCCGAGACCGGCCGGCTGCACACGTCGCTCAACCAGACCGTGACGGCCACCGGCCGGCTTTCTTCATCCGATCCCAATCTCCAGAACATCCCGGTGAAGGGGGAATATGGCCTCCGGATCAGGGAGGCCTTCGTCGCGTCGCCGGGCCACACGCTGCTTTGCGCCGACTACAGCCAGATCGAGCCGCGCATCCTGGCCTACCTCTCGCGGGATGAGAAGCTCATCCAGGTTTTCGAGCGGGGTGAGGACATCCACATGGCCACGGCGGTCGAAATCTTCAAGCTGCCGCCGGAACAGATCACGAGGGAGATGCGGCGCACGGCCAAGAGCGTGGTGTTCGGGATCGTGTACGGGATCAGCGCGTTCGGGCTCTCGCAAAACATCGGCGTGTCCCAGCAGGAAGCCAAGAAGTACATTGACACCTACTTCGAACGGTACGCGGGCGTGAAGGCGCTGATGGATCGGACGATCGCGGAAGCCAAAGAAAAGGGCTACACGACGACGATCCTGGGAAGACGGAGGCCGATCCCCGAGCTGCAAAGCTCCGATCCCGCCCAGCGCGGCTTCGGCGAGCGGATGGCGGTGAACAGCCCGATCCAGGGGTCGGCCGCGGATTTGATCAAGGTGGCCATGATCGGCGTGAGCCGGACGCTGCAGGCCGAATTGCCGAGCACCAGGATGATCCTCCAGGTCCACGACGAGCTGATCTTCGAGACCCCGGAGCGGGATGTGGAAAACGCCAAGGAGCTGGTCAAGGCCGAGATGGAAAGTGCCGGCCCGCGCCTGGGCCTCACCGTGCCGCTGAAGGTGGATCTGGGGGTTGGTCGCAACTGGCGGGAAGCCCATCCGTAACGGGATGATGGAAAGGGTCCCGTCATTTACAAGCCAGCACTGGTCGTTCGTGCAACGCACGTCCTTACGGAGGCGGTGCTATGCCAAGACAGGCCAAATTGTTCGAGCAGGCCGACGGGAGCGTATTGAAGGGGTATCGGCTCATCCGACGGCGCGGGGCCAACATTCCGCCCATGTGGATCGAGCGGGCCACCGAGTCGCGCCGCCGGCTGCACGGGGACGTCGCCCGTGCTCTGCAACGAGGTCGGGGGAAGGGAGCCCTCGGGACGCTCCGGGCATGGGAGGAGCGATACCGGAAAGAATGCTTCTATTACGGTCTCCGGGTGCTGCTGGAGCTGGAGCGAAGGGGAAAAACGAAATACTGAGCATGGGGCCCGTGGCTCCTTAAATCTGTAGGCGACTTGTTGCATGACCTGGGTCGCCGGGGCGGATGGCTGTCGGGGCGGGTGGATCGTCGTCTTATTGAACAGGCGGAAAGGTCGGCCTCCCGCCTGGCAAGTCAGGCTCTGCCCCACCTTCGAGGAAGTGCTGATCCTCTCGCCTCGCCCCTCCGTCATTGCCGTTGACATGCCGATCGGTCTCTCGGATCGTCCTGAGCCGGGCGGGCGGCGGTGCGATCGGGAGGCGAGACGGCTGCTCGGTCCGCGGGCGAGCAGCATCTTCAGCCCGCCGAGCCGGTCTCTGCTCTTCGCCACCAGCTATGCACAGGTCCGCTGGAAAGGGCTGAGCGTCCAGGCCTTCGGCATCCTGCCCAAGATTCGCGAGGTGGACCGGCTCATGACCCCCTCGCTCCAGCGGCTGGTCTATGAGAGCCACCCGGAGCTGGCCTTTGCGGCCCTGGCCGGACGGCCACTGCGCTTCAACAAGAAGACTCCGCAAGGTCGGCGCGAACGGCTTCATGTCCTGGCTCTGGCCCAAGGGAAGCTCTTTCACGGGATTGGCGGGATTGCCCGGCAGGAGCTCAGCCGGTTTCCCCGGACTCAGGTGATGCCGGACGATCTGCTGGATGCGACCGTTCTGACTTTGACGGCCCTGCGGATCGCTAACGGCACCGCAACACGGGTTCCAGCCGATCCGCCACTGGATCGCAAGGGGCTCAGACAGGAAATCTGGTATTGATCCACGACTGACTCGGTCAGGAGGCGTACAGGGTCCGGACGATCTGAGTCGTGTTGAAGAGCAGGTTGGCGAGACGCGTGTAGGCCGCGTGGCCGTAGAGATGCTCGCGGACGTTGGGGGAGCCGGCGTCCTTGTAATCCGCCAGCAGGCAGAGGCCGTCGTTCGCGCAGCGGACGCTCCGGCGCGCACATTCCAGCCACCGTTCGAACCCGTCGTAGGGCTCCAGCAGCTCCCACAGATCCTTGTTGGCGGCCTGCGCCCCCGGTTCCTTGGGGGTGGCTGCGTCGCTGGCGGCCACGGCCAGTTGCTGCACATAGTCGCCGCCCCAGGCGATCGGCATCTCCATCGTGATCTGCGGCAGCTCCGTCTTGGCGAGCCACCGCTTTCCGTCCGTCCGCATGACCCGGTGGTTGACGACGTGGAGGAGTCTCCCTACGCCGGAGGTGTCCCACCCGTAGCGGATGGGGGTGCCGAAGGTTACCACGTCGAGAGTCGCCCCGCTTAACAGGCGGCCGTCGGCGAGCTGTTCGGCGAGCCCGGTCAATTGTGCGATCGTCTCCGGGCCGGCTCCGCTCCGCTCAGAGAAGCCGGTCAGAATCTGGAAGAACCGCTTCCGTCCGGACGATGCCTCCTGGGCCAGGAGGTTCGACGCCAGCGCGAGGACCAGCCCGGCCTGGCCGTGAGCCTGCACGAGGAGCCGATCGTCCGGGCCGAGCTTGAGTTCCTCGCAGACTCCGCGCAGACGCAGCAGCAGGCGCCAGGCCGCCTGGGACCGCCCCAGATGGTGATGTTCCGAGGACCAAAGGAGGCGCAGACAGGCGATCTGCCGCGAGACGTTCCGATTGACCGCCTCCTTGAACCGGTCCACATAGGCCGTGGTGAAGCTGCAAGCGTCGCCGATCTGCTCGTCGAGCAGCTTCCTGGTCTGGTCGTCGTCCTTGAACGGCGGGTTCAAGGAGCCGGGCAACTGCGGCAGGCCGTTCGTCTCCTGCCGCATCAGGGCCAGCAGGGCGTCCAGGCCGGCAATGCCGCGGGAATAGCCCCGCCGTAACCCGCCCACCTCGTCCAGCCGTTGCGCGCCGAACGGGTCCGTCCCGGGAGCGACTCCGTGGACGAACAGGACCGCGCGCACGCCCGCCGCGGCCAATTGGGCGCCGAGCCTGGCCATCTCATCCTGCCAGGCCGGCGAGTCGGGCGGCGCGGCTGCCTCGACTTCCCGATAGCTCGCCCGCTCGCCCGGATCCGCCCGCGAATAGTCTGCGTGCTGGAAATTGTTCCCGATCGGCATGGGCTGTTCATACCCGAATTCCCGTTCCGAGTGCAACGAGGGATCTGCTCCCCATTCATGCTTCATCGTTCCGGCTTCATACTTTGTCTGGTTGACCGGTCAGAAATCAGCGTGTTAAGGTACTTTGCCTTGCTGGAGCTTGCAGGTCGTTAATGCTGAAATACCATGGTCTGATGCCGGTTCTTCTCGCCTGGCTCCTCGTCGTGGGACCGGTCTCTCCGGCTCCAAGCCGGGGAGCCGACTTGGCGGAAGGGGTTGCCGCCGAGCACGTGATCCTGTTCGTGTTGGAAGGCGTCGGGCAGGAATCGCCCAAGGCCGGCCCGATGCCGACGCTCGCCCGGCTGGTCAAGGAAGGCTCGGTCACCTGGTCAGCCGCCTCCGTCAACCCGCCCCTGCGGCTCCCGACGATGGCTTCCCTCCTGACCGGCATGCCGGTCGAGAAGCACGGGATCACCTGGAATGCCTTTGACTTCATCCGCGGCTATCCTCGCCCGCCGACCGTCTTCGATTACCTGGACCTGAGCGGGGGCAAGGACAGCGCGATCTTCTTCATGGATGAGTCCCTGTATCAGTTGGCCAGGCCGGAGCCCTACACGGACTATCAGATGTGCGGGCCGCTCAAGCCCGAGTGCAATCCGGCCACCGTGGTCGGGTACATCCGCGAGTATTTCCGCAAGGCCACGAGCGGACACGGCTACGGCCATGCGATCCTGTCGCTGCCGCACTTCCTCGTCGTGCACCTGCCGGAGCCGGGGCGCGCGGCGACGGCGCACGGGCGCGGCTCTCGGGACTATCGGGAAGCCTTGAGGACCGTGGACACGGCCATGAAGGACATCCTGGGGATCTACCGGGACCTGGGCATCCTGGGGCGGACGACCGTGTTCGTAACCGGCGTGAACAACGAGGAAGGGGCCAAGCTCAACGGCCACGGTCCGCCAGCGGTCCCCTGGATCGCCTGGGGGGCGGGGATCAAGGCAGGCTACGCGATCAAGCAGCCGGTCTCGATCCTGGACACGGGCGCGACGGTCATGCGGACGCTCGGGCTCGAGACCCATACGGAGTGGGAGAGTCACGCGGTCGAAGAGATCTTCCGGACGCCCCGGCTCCCTCGGGAGCCCCAGGCGGAGCCGAAGCGATAGACGGGACGGCATGAGCGGGCGAGGACCTTACGGACACTCGACTCTGGAACGTGGACTCTGGACCCTGGCGGCCGGGTCATCCCTCGCTGCGGCTCTCGCCCTCTCGGCCTGGGCGGCCCCGCCGGCTCCCTATTCCAAGGAGTACACGATTACGATTGACGCGACCGCGCTGAACCCTCCCACCTGGTGGCAGGTGCCGGGCGTGACGCCGATGATCATGACGCTGGACCCCGACAGCACCGACGCGTTCCGGACCACGGCTCCGCGCGATCTGAGGCTCAAGCCCGGAACCTATCGGTTCGGGACCTTCACCTTCGACTTCCCGTTCGCGGTGACGCTGGAAGGGACCCTGGACTATGCCAAGGGGTTGGACCAGTGCGTGTCGGGTCGGGGAACGAACGTCCTGACGGTCCGGTGCAGCCGCACCCAGCCCTACGGCGGGAACCCGGAATATTGAGGGCCGGCGCCCGGTTTGGAGAAGAGAGACGCACCATGGCTGATCAAGTGGAAGACCTGCTGGAAGCGCTGGACGACGTGGACGACGCGACGCGGGAGGAGGCCGCCAAGGCCCTGGCCGCGCTGGCCGATCCGAGCACGCTGGAGTCCCTGCTGCGGGCCTGCGAGGACGAGTTCTGGTCCGTGCGGGCCCACGCCGCCTGGGGAGTCGCGAAGATCGGCGGGCCGAAGGCGATCGAGGCGTTGATCGCGCTCTTCAACGATCCGATCATGGAAGTGCGGAACGAGGCGGTGGACGCGATGGCGCACCTGGGCCGGCCCGCCGCGGACCGGCTCATCGCCTGTCTCAAGGACGAGCGGTGGCGGGTGCGCGAGCATGCCGCCAAGGCCTGCGGCCTCATCAAGGAGGCCCGGGCCGTGGACGGGCTGATCGTGGCCTGCCGGGACCGGGACGGGGCCGTCAAGAGCGCGGCGGCCGAGGCGCTGGGCCGGATCGCGGACGCGAAGGCGGTGCCCGCCCTGATCAAGCTGTTCAAGGATTCGTCCAAAACGGTGCGGGAGACGGCCGGTACCGCCCTGGTGGCGATCGGCACGCCGTCGGTGGACCCGCTCATCCAGAGCCTCAAGGATCCGGACTTCGTCGTCCGGTGCCACGCGGCGCGGGCGCTCGGCGGCATGACGACCGACTACCAGATCGGCCGGACCTGGGTGACGGATCAGAAGGTCGTGGACGCGCTGATCGGGGCCTTGAAGGACGCGGACCGGGCGGTGCGCGAGGATGCGACGATCGCGCTGGGCATGATCGGGGACAAGCGGGCGATCGAGCCGCTGATCGAGGCGATGAAGGACGGGGCCGTCAAGCGGCACGCGATCATGTCGCTCGGCATGATCGGCGACGCCAGCGCCCTGCCGGCGGTGCTCGACGCCCTGAAGGGCAAGGGGATCCGGCAGGAGGGGACGCCGACCCCCGGCTGCATCGTGAGCGAGGAGGCTTTCGTCAAGGAAGCCGCGGCCACGGCCCTCGGGCACTTCCGGGACCCGCGCGTGATCCCCGACTTGGTCATGCTGCTCAAGGACGGAATTCTGCGCGAAAAAGCCGCCGCGTCGCTCGTGCTGATCGGGGACGCGGCCATCGAGCCGCTCGTGGCCTTCCTCCACGATCCCAAGGCGTCGGAGATCGAGGGCAACGAGCGGGCCCTCTCGTTCGCCACCAGCCGGCTCACCGCCGCCGAGGCCCTCAAGAAGCTGACCCTCGAAACGCTGCGCAAGCTGGGCTGGGAGCCGCCTCCAGAGGAGGAGGAGTCGGTGGAGGCTTCCAAGGCCGACAATCTCCGGGTGGACAAGCCGCTCGGAGACACGGGCCGGTTCGGCCCATCCGGCGATTTGGCCCGCCCGACGAAGTAGGCCGGGTTCCCCGCCGGCCCGGCTATTTCCTCACCGCGATCCCGTGGGTGTCCGCCGTCTCCTTCCCGTCCTTCATGTTGGAGATCCGCGCGACGCCGACGAACTGGCCGCCCCGCCCGCCGTCCGTCACCTTGATCACGCCCACGCCCGGAGTCGAGCCCTTGGCGTTGTTGACGGTCTTGTCGTTGCCCGTGAGCGGGTTCGGCCCCCTCGTGCCGACGAAGACGTAGGCGCCGTCCGGGGAAACGTCCATCAGGTCCGGCGCCGGATCGTCGCTGATGGATCCGGCCAGCTCGACGGACCCGACGCTCAGGTTGGTCAACGTGTCGATGATCTCCACGTTGTTGCCAGCCCGGTCCGCGCTCCAGAGGTAACGTCCGACGGCCGCCATCCCGTGGGAGTCGGCGAACCTCGAGTCCCGGGAAGTGATCAACTTGACCGACACCGACTTGGGAAGGTTGGCAAGATCGAGGGCGTAGACGTCGTAGGACAGGGGGGCCACAGGCCAGCCGCCGCCCGAGTTGAGGTACATCGTGTTGCCCACCTGGATGCCGCCGCAGCCGGCCGGATGAACCTCGTTGTTGGTCAGCGTCGCCACGACCTTCATCGGGGTCGCCGTCACGTCCACCACGAGGAGCCCGCCGCCCCGCAGCGTGACGAACGCGTACGTGCTCGACGCCTCGGTGATCGGGCAGATCGGCGCCGTGTCCGGCCGCTCGCCGCTCTCCATCACGCCCAGGTTCAGCACGTCCTTCGCGGGATCAAAAGCGAACTTGTGTCCCGCGTAGTCGGTCCAGATCCGGATGAACTTCTTCTCGGCGATGTTGGCCGCGATCGCCATTTTCTGGTCCGGCGTCGGCCAGGCCGCGTGGACGTTCTTGCCCATCGAGAGGCAGGCGTCCAGCTTCTTCCTGTCGGAGTCCATGATCAGGACGTGTCCGCTCAGGAACGACAGGATGGCGTGGGACTGGTCCCGGGTGAAGAAGAGCATGTGCGGCCGGCGGACCGCCTTCTTCGTGGCGTCCTGGCAGAACTGGTTGATCTGGCCGCCCAGATCGATCGTTTCCTTCGGTTTGGCGGCTGAGGGGTTGGCGGCCAGCTGCGCGCCGTCATAGATGTGCAGGAACCCACCGCTCTCCTTGGCCGTGTCCGACTGGTCCGTGACCCAGACCTCGTAAGCAAGGATCGTGGGAGGAGACGCGAGGCTCCAGCCAACGGGCAGGGTCAGGGCCAAGGCGAGAGCCAGTCCTGTTCGGAACCGTCCGGGTATGGCCGTTTGTATGCTCATCGGAGGCCTCCTTCTGAAATGGCGGTATCGGTTCGAAATCCGTTCGGGTAAGGGATTGGGTCTAGGCAATGGGCCCGAATGACGATCATACTAATGAGCCCCGGTCGGCTCTGTCAACGGAGATGGGACGGTGTGGCACAAGCGGCGAGAGCCGGCCGGCCGACCGGGATTCCTGTTGACCGTCAAAAAAGGCCTGTGCTAAGGTGTTCAATCAAGAATCGCCACGTCCCAAGCGGCCCGGAACCGATGTGAGCACCCGGTTACCCCTCCTCCCGTCCACCCCGTCCCGCCGCCGCGTCCCTCGCTCGAACGTCGGAACGGTCGACTGCTGGGACAACGACGGCGTGAGTGAGGCGCCATGGCGGACAGCGTGTCGGAGCAGATCGCGGCCCTGAAGGATGAGGACTGGGCCGTTCGCGAGGAGGCGGCCGCCGCGTTGGGCTCGTTCCGCGACGCGAGGGCGGTGGGTCCCTTGATCGCGGTGCTCGGGGACGCGGACCGGGCGGTGCGCGAGGCGGCCATCGCGGCCTTGACCGCGATCGGGGAAGCGGCCGTCGAGCGGCTGGGCGCCTGCCTGGCCAATCCGGACCTGACGGTCCAGGAGTCGGCTGCCGCGGTTCTCTCGCGGGTCGCCGATGCGCGCGTGGTCGAGCCGCTGGTCGAAGCGCTGCGCAGCGGCGACTGGATCGTGCGCATGCAGGCGGCCAAGGCGTTGGGCCGGGTGGGCGACGCCCGCGCCGTCTCCCCGCTCCTGTCCCTCCTGCAGGACAAGGTCAAAGCCGTCCGGGTCGAGGCCGCCGACGCGCTGGTGGCGATCGGGCCCGCGGCGGCACCCTCGCTGCTGGCGGTGCTTCGGCACGGGGAGTGGCTGGTTCGGCTGCACGCGGTCGAGGCCCTGGGGAAGATCAAATCGCCTGAGGCGGTCGAGCCGTTGCTCTGGCTGCTGTTCAACGATCACGATTCGGCCATCCGCGAGGATGCGGTCCGGTCCCTGGGAGAGATCGGGGACTCGAGAGCCACGGAGTTCCTGATCACCGTCCTGACCGACACCCGCCTTCGCCCGCTGGCCGTCGAGGCGCTGGGCAAGATCGGCGACCGGCGCGCGGTTCCCGTGCTGGTGGCGGTGGTCACGGGAGCGAGCCGGCCCCAGGACAGCCAGGCCATTGACGGGTGCGGGGACCGGTGGGACGCCGAGATGTTCGCGATGGAGGCGGCGGTGAAGGCCCTGGGGCGGATCCGTGACGAGAGCACGGTTCCTACGCTGGTCGAGGCGCTCAGGAATACCGCGGTGCGCGCCGAGGCGGCAGCCGCCCTTGTGGCCATCGGGTCGTCGGCGATCCCTCCTCTCCTGGGCGTCTTGAGGAACGAGCAGGACGACAATATCCTCTACCACGTGAAGGAGGCGCTGACTCAACTGGGCTGGAGACCCAATCGAATCCGGTGATGAACGCTGAGCGATGAGTGCTGAATACAGAGCGAAGAACGCTGAACGGGAGAGAGGTTTCTTCCACAATTCATCATTAATTCATCGTTCAGCACTCTGCATTCAGCATTGAGTTGGAGTCATGTCGAAGGAGTCGCTGGAGACTCTGATTGCGGAGCTGGTCCACGAGGAGGACTGGCGGCGCATGCGCGCCACGGCCGCCTGTCTGAAGGGCGGGCCGAAGGCGGTGGCGGGGCTGGTCCATGCGCTGGAGACGGGCAGCCCGGAGCTGAAGGTCGAGGCGGCCGGCATGCTCGCGCGGATCAGGGACCCGGCCGCCGGCGTGCCGCTGGTGCGGCTGCTCACGGATCCGGACGAAGCGGTCCGCAGGGCCGGCGCGCTGGCCCTGGAGCAGATGGCGGGTGTCCTGGATCGGGCGGCGGCCGCCGCGCTCGTGCAGGATCTGCACGAGTTCCGGGAGGAGGGGCGGCGTGAGTCGGTGAGCCGGCTCCTGGGCCTGATTCCCAACGCCATCGGCCCCCTGACCGACCTGCTGAAACATCCGGATGCGGCCGCCCGACAGACTGCCGCGGCGATCCTGGAGCAGCTCCTGGATCCCCGCGCGGGGGACGCGCTGGTGGACGCGATGGCGGACCCGGCGCTGCGCGAGGCGGCGGTCCGCACGCTCAAGAAGCTCGCGGCCGTCCGGGACCGGATCGACCGGACGTTCGAGACGCTGCGGAACGTCGAGGGGTCGGCTGAGCGGGAGGAAGCCAGGATGGCCGCGGTCATTGACCTGCTGGGGATCGGGCGGCCGAGCGTCGAAATCCTGATCGAATTCTTAGGAGACGAGGACTGGGTCGTGCGGGAGGCTGCGGCGGACCTGCTCGGTAAGATCGGCGACGCGCGGGCCGTCGAGCCGCTGATGGAACGGCTCCGGAGGGACAAGGACACCGGCGTCAAGGAACTGGCGTTGAAGTCGCTGGGGCTGATCGGCGATCCGCGCCCGGTGGACCTGTACATCGAGGCGATTCCGATCCGGCCCTTGCGCGTGTACGCCATGGAGGCGCTGGCGAAGGTGAAGGACGTGGAGGTGC
The DNA here is from genome assembly GCA_040757595.1 of Nitrospirota bacterium. Taxonomy (NCBI): domain Bacteria; kingdom Pseudomonadati; phylum Nitrospirota; species Nitrospirota bacterium. Next base: position 29,663 of record JBFLWP010000008.1, read on the forward strand.
TGCGGCCCCATGCAGACCTGTTCGCGCAACTCAAGACGGATCGGGACGGGCTGGTCGCCTACAACGCCGGGATGATCGTAGACAAGCTGGAGGCCTTGACCATGCAAGCGGAGCAGGCGGCCATGCGGGAAGGAGCGGGTGCGGATGGGTGAAGCCGAACAGGACCGGTTGAACGAGCGGGTCGAGCAGTTGCTCGGGGCGCTCAGGGACGAGAACGAGGCGCTGCGCGACCACGCCGTGGCCAGCCTGGGGCAGATGGGCGTCGAGGCCCTGCCCGGCCTGATCGGCCTGTTGGCGGACGAGGACGTGCTGATTCGCGAGGCGGCTACCAGCGCGATCGTGCGGATCGGTCCGGTGGCGGTCGAACGGCTCGTCGAAGCCCTGCAGGACGACGAGTGGGCGGTGCGGGAACAGGCCGCCTCCGCGCTGGGACGGCTCAAGGATCCCCGCGGGGTCGAGCCCCTGGTTCGCGCCTTGAAGGACAAGGACGGGGCGGTCCGGAACGCGGCGGTCTGGGCCCTGGAACGGATCGGCGACCCCCGGGCCGTGCCGGGGCTGATCGAGGCCCTGACCGACGGCACCCTGCGGGAGGACGTGGCCCGGGTGCTCAAGAAGATCGGCGATGCGCGCGCCGTCGAAGCCCTGATCGGCGGACTGCTCGGGAACAATTGGATGGTCCGCCGCCATGCGGCCGAGGCCCTGGGCCGGATCGGGGATCCGAGGGCGATGGGGCCGCTCATCGAGGCGCTGAAAGACGAAGACTGGCTGGTCCGGCGCAACGCGGCCGAATCGCTGGCCAGACTGGGCGATCCGCGGGCGGTCGAGTCCCTGGTGCCGCTGCTGGAGGACGAAAACGAAATGGTCCAGGAGACCGTGGAAGGGGCGCTGGCCAGCCTGGGCTGGAAGCCGCAGGCGGCCGGTTGACGAAAAGGGAAAAGGGGATTTGGTATGGCGAGCGAAGCTCCGAAGGAACCGGGTAAGCTGCTGCAGATCACGCCGAAGGGCGGGGGCAAGAAGGACGGGTTCAACCTCGTCACCGAGAGGGTCGTCTCGGTGAACCCCGAGGCCAAGCAACTCGAGGTGGAGTTGTTGGCCTATGACGGGAAGACGGTCGTGCTGGACGTCGCCGAGGAGGCGCTCGAGGACCTCAAGAAGCTCAAACCCGGGGACGGCGCGACGATCCGGGTGGTGGAAGAAGGCGGCAAGCGGGTCGCCAAGAGCTTCCGGATCCGGTCCAAGGACCCGAACGCGGCGAAGGCCGATGCGATGCTCCTGGACCTCAAGGATTCCCACTGGCTCAACCGCAAGTATGCGGCGGAGGCGCTCGGGGATCTCAAGGATGTCAGGGCCGTCGGCCCGCTGGTGGAGGCCCTGACCAGCGACGAGGTGGGGGACGTGCGGCAGCGGGCTTACGACTCGCTCATCAAGCTGGGGGCCGTCTCCGTCCCGGCCCTGATCCCGCTGCTGGTGTCCGAGGAGGACGAGGTCCGCCAGTCCGTCACCGAGATCATCAGGAAGATCGGCAAGCCGGCGGTCGAGCCCCTGGCGGTGGCCCTCGGAGAAGCGGACGACCGGCTCAAGGGCCGGATCATGAAGGTCCTGGACCGGATGGGCTACAAGCCCAAGCCGAAGGACGAAGGGGTCAAGCAGATCGCGTCGCAGAACTGAAGGTGCGTCAAGCCGGTTGTTCCGGGCCGCGGGGCGGCCGGCCGACCGAGAGATAGCGGAACCCCAGGCTCGCCATCCGCTCCGGCTCGTACACGTTGCGCAGGTCGATGAAGATGGGCCGGCGCAACGTTCCCTTCAGCCGATTCAAGTCCAGGTTGCGGAATTCGTTCCATTCGGTGACGAGGACCAGTGCGTCCGCCCCCTTCGCGGCGTCGTAGGCGTCCGTGCAGGGGATCAGGCCGGGGAACAGCCTCGTCGCTTCCTCCATGGCGGCCGGGTCGAAGGCGCGCACAACGGCACCTTCCTGCATCAGTTGCCCGGCGATCGCCAGGGCCGGAGCTTCCCGCAGGTCGTTCGTGTTCGGCTTGAACGAGAGCCCCAACAGGCCGACCGTCTTGCCCTTGAGCCCGCCCACCGCCACGCGGATTTTTTCCACCATGCGCTGCCGTTGAAGCTCGTTGACCTGCGCGGCCGCGCGGGCGACCAGCATCGGCTCTCCGGCCCGGTCCCCGATCTGAGTCAGGGCTGCCAGGTCCTTCGGGAAGCACGAGCCGCCGAACCCGGGACCGGCGTGCAGGAATTTGGAGCCGATGCGATGGTCCAGTCCCATGGCCTTGGCGACGACCTGCACGTCCGCGCCGACCTTTTCGCAGAGGTTCGCGATCTCGTTGATGAACGAGATCTTGGTCGCGAGGAAGGCGTTGGAAGCGTACTTGATCATCTCCGCGGTGGCGATGTCGGTCACGACGAACGGGGTCTCGATCAGGTAGAGGGGACGGTAGAGGTCCCTCATGATCGCGACCGCTTCAGGACCGTCCGCCCCGATGACCACCCGGTTTGGCCTCAGGAAATCCTCGATCGCCGAGCCTTCCCGGAGGAACTCGGGGTTGGAGACGATGTCGAACCGACAGGGTTCGACCTGGCTGGATCGGATCACCTCCCGGAGCTTTTCGCCGGTGCCCACGGGAACCGTGGATTTGGTGGCGATCACCTTGTAGCTGCGCATGTGGCGCGCGATCCCGCGTCCCACCTGCTCGACGTAGGACAGGTCAGCGGATCCGTCGGCCTTCGGGGGAGTTCCGACCGCAATGAAGATCACCAGAGCCTGGTCCACGGCTTTGGCGAGATCCGTCGTGAAGCCCAGCCGATTCTCCTTCAACCCCTTGCTCACGAGCTCCGTGAGCCCCGGCTCGTAAAAGGGGACGTCCCCCTTCTCGAGCCTGGCGATCCGCTTGGCGTCGGAGTCCATGCAGATCACGTTGAGGCCGAACTCGGCGAAGCAGGCGCCAGTGACCAAACCGACGTAGCCCGTTCCGATCACGCTGATGTGCATGTCTCCGCCCTCGCCTCCAAATCCTCGGCCTCCGTGCCAGCGGGCCGATCACCGTAGTTTAGCCAGGGGAGCGAGTATACCATACTTTCGGGAAGGCCCGGTGCCGCCCGCGCAGAGCAGGTTTGGCGCCGCACTCCCGCACGCTGATCGGGTCAGCGCGTCATTGACACCTCCGGCCGGCTCCCTTACAATTTCGTCGTCTTCGCCAGGGCCTTGGTGCTCGGGCACTCGGAGGGAGAAGCCGATGGCGCTCCAGGGCGGTGCGATGTTGCGGCCTCTGGCCGTCATGATGAGCCGCAACATCCGGGCGATCGGTCCAGACGCGACGTTGGCGGAGGCGGCCCGTCTCATGCGCGACGCGCGAGTGGGGGCCCTGCTGGTGTCCGCCGCCGGCTCGTACGTCGGAGTCGTGAGCGAGACCGATCTCGTGAGCAAGGCCATGGCGGGGGGGCTGGACCCGGCTCAGACCCCGGTGCGGACGATCATGAGCAGCCCCGTCATCGGCATCGAGATCACCAGCTCCGCCCATGACGCCAGCGACCTGATGGCCGACAAGGGGATCAGGCACCTGGCGATCACTCAGGACGGGCAGATCGTCGGCATCATTTCGGTTCGCGACCTCCTCCGCTATTTCAAGAATTGGGGCACGCTCTGAGTCTCTCCGCCAGTCCCTCTATCAGCGATCTCATGACCGATCACGTCGCTCCCCGGTCTGTGCAGCCATGATTTCGCCGTCGTCAGAGACCTGCGCCTGGGCCCGCTGGTGGCTCTTCGCGACGGCCTTTATCACCGGAGCCGTCGTGATGGCCCTGGAGATTCTCGGGAGCCGGCTGCTGGCGCCCGTGTTCGGCAATTCCCTGTTCGTCTGGGGGGCACTGATCGGCGTGATCCTGGCCGCGATGAGCAGCGGCTACGCGATGGGAGGCTGGCTGGCGGACCGCCATCCGGTCGGAAAAGTCCTGTCCTGGCTGCTCCTGGCCTCGGGCTTCTGGACGTTTCTTCTGGCCTGGAAGGGCTTGCCGGTGATGTTCGCGGTGTCCGAATGGATCGAGGATCCGCGGTTGGGCCCCTGTCTGGCCGCCAGCATCCTGCTGGCCCCGCCGGCCTTCGGGCTCAGCGGAGTGTTGCCCGCCTTGCTCCGCCTCTCGATCGCAGACATGGGGCACCTCGGACGGCATACCGGACGGATGATCGCCGTGTCCACGGTCGGAAGCCTGATCGGAACCTGGGGGACCGCGTTTTTTCTTCTCAGTTGGTTGGGCAGCATGACCCTGGTGGCGGTGCTGGGCGCGGTGCAGGTGCTGCTCGGGCTCATCTGGTGGCGGCAGGCGGCGACGGGACAGGCTCGGACCGCGGTCAGGGCGGCCGGGAGCCTGGTGCTTTTGACCGGCGCCATCGGTCTCGGCTGGCTGGCTTGGCATCCGGACCTGGTTCTCCCCGCGCCGGTCTATCAAGAGGACAGTCCCTACCAGCAAATTCGCGTCAGGGACACCGATCTGCACCGGTACCTGATCCTGGACCGAACGTTCCACGCGATCATGTGGCGCGTCGAGCCGGTGGAGCTGTTCCTGCCCTACAGCCACATGATGGTTGCGGCCTTGGCGCTCACCCCAGAACCCAAACGGGCGCTGCTCCTCGGGCACGGCGGCGGCTCCATCGCCAAGTGGCTTGCCCGCCACTGGCCCGAGCTCGCTCTCGACCTCGTGGAGGTGGACCCTTCCGTGGCGCGGGCCGCGGAGCGGTTTTTCGACTACCGACCGACGGAGCGACACCACGTGTACGTGAGGGATGCAAGGGTGTTCCTGCGGACTTCGCAGGAGCGCTACGATATCATCTGGGTGGACGTCTTTGCGCGGCACCTGGTCCCCTTTCACTTGACCACGCGGGAGTTCTTTGCCGAGGTTCGCGCCCACTTGAATCCCAACGGCGTGGCGGTCGTGAATCTGGCCTCGTCCGGCGACGGGCCGGACCGGCAGCGGGCGCAGGCGATCGTGGCGACGCTTCGAACGGTGTTTCCCGTCATTGAGACCTATCCGATAAGAGGAGCCAGGGGAGCGCACAATCTCATCTTTTTCGCCGGGGCCCCCGTAGAAGCTCTGCGGCAACCTTCCTTCGCCGCCAGGGTCGCCCAGCTCATCGAGCAGCACCGCATGCCGAAGGAAGTGCCGGACCTTCTTCTCAGCAGGCGAGACGAGGAGTGGCAGCCCGGAGTTGTCCTGACCGACGACTACGCGCCCTTTGATCTGTTGATCGGGAGAGGTCAGACCGATGGCCTGGCACCAGTCGTTGGTCAGTGAACAAGAGAGGCAGGCGGCATCCTGTCCTTCTTCGGGAGCCGGGACCTCGCGGTTTATAACTATAAGAAATATTTAAACATTTTTGAGAGCGTTTCGGCCTGTCCGATCCGAAAAGAACGGCCTTGCTTCCCTCTAGCGCCTGTGCTATAAGGGGCGGCGGCTTAGGCATTGCGCGTGTGTTTGCGCGCTCACGGTGAGCAGTCATCAGACGGATCGTTGCTCCGCACTAACCTAAATCACAGCTCTTTTCATTCAAGGGAGGTAGGTCATGGGTAAGATGGTGTTGACGGTCTTTATCGGCCTTCTCTTCATCGCGGCCGGGGCGACAGCCTCATTCGCCCACCATGCAGGTGGCGTCGAGATTGGGGATTTGGAAACCGGATCGGTCATCGGCCAGCCCTTCAAGGAGCTGCCCATTGACATGGACTTCCACGCGTTGGAGAACGTGGGCGGGAAGAAGGTCTGGTATCCGCCGGTCGCGATCCTTAGCGTCAGGGATCGGGGGAGCAACCCGGTGGTGCTGAAGGTGACGAACGATACCTCGAGCGAGCACGGGTTCTACCTGACCGCCGGCGACAGCTACGCGCCGCCGTCGTCCCTGAACGTGAAGATCGTGCTGAAGCCAGGCGAGACCAAGTACATCGGCATTCCCACCAGCGACCTCACCTATACGGTCGTGGGGAATGTGCTCCGCTACAAGTGCCACCTGCATGAGGCCCATGCCGGCGGGCAGTTGCTGATCTTGAAGTAGGCCGTCCTGTTTTTCGAGAGGATCCCCCCGGCCGCGCGGGTGACCGGGGGGATTTTTTTACGCAGGCTCGCCCTGGCAGTCCGTTTGCGCGTTCAGAGGCAGGCGCTGGCTGGCCGCCACCTTCCCTTTCACGATCAATAGCAGGAACCGGCCTTCCGTCGGAACTTGACCGGGCCGTTCCGTGACGACGGTATTCAGGTCCACCACGACTTCGTTCTCCGCCTGCCACTGCGCCCCGTTGACCACCCAGACGTGGCTGCTGGCTCGTGGAAATTGCTTCGCCACGAACCCGTCAATGGCGCGGGAGAGGTCGGTGGTCGTACCTGAAGCCAGTCCGGCGGTACTCAGGCTCCCGATCAGACAGAGCAGCAACACCCATCTGGAGGCCATGATCATCCCTCCTACGTTGGTGATCCCGAGGGCGGCTGCATCGGCGATGCTCCGCCCGCATGCATCACGGGACAGGATGTTCCCCTGTCCCCGTGGAGCTGCCTGTTTGAAATTATACCACGGGGTCCGGATTTGAAAAATGAAAAGCCCCCTTCCCGGATCCACCCGGGAAGGGGGCTTTTCGCGTGAGCCTACAGCTTGTCGTCGCGAAGGGAAGAAGTTAGTTCCGGACCCCGCTCCACACCTTGGCGTCGTCTATGTGCTTGTCCGGGTTCAGCTTGCGGGCCTTCTCGAGCAGGACCTCGGTCGTCTCCGGGTAGCCGGGGTCCGGCACGCAGCAATTGTCGACGGGACAGACGGCGGCGCACTGCGGTTCGTCGAAGTGCCCGACGCACTCCGTGCACCGCTCATGGGTGATGACGTAAATGCTGTCTCCAACGCCCTGACCTTCCCCAACGTGGTAGCCCTTGCCTTCGGCGTCGCTCCTGGTCTCGAAGATGGCTTCGTTCGGGCACTCCGGCAGGCAGGCCCCGCAGGAGATGCATTCGTCAGTGATTAAAAGAGCCATGACTCACGCCTCCTTGACTCGGTATTCGGTATTGACAACAAAGGGCGACACTGACCATAGTGCGTGCCGCAAGGTAGGGGCTCATTCTAGATCGCGATTCCTCGGCAAGTCAACTGGCAAAAAGGCGAGCAGAAGGCCTATCTGTTTGATCTATATGGGCCATTGGGCCTAGGTGGGAACGCGATGGCACCGGACTGGCCGTGACCGAGTCTTCGCTCCCCGAAAAAGGCGTGTCGAAACGCAGCCGGGTGTTCGCGCTCATCGTCCTGGCGCTTGCGTTGATGACGGCCAGCCTGTTCCTCTCCAATCCCAAGGAGACGGACACCATCATCGTGACGTTTCCCACAGGCAAGACGATCGAAGCCGAGGTGGCCGACACGCCGGAAAAGCTTCTGTTCGGGCTGGCGTTCAGGGACTCGTTGCCGCAGGATTCCGGCATGCTGTATATCTTCGAGACCTCCGACCGCCATCGCGTCCGGACCAAGGGGTTCCGGATTCCGGTCGACATGATCTGGGCGGACGAGAACAAGCGTGTAGTCTTTCTGGTGGAAGGGGCCCAGCCCTGCCAGCAGGATCCCTGTCCGTTCTACGGGCCGCCCCCGGAGAACGTCCGGTACGTGATCCAGACGGCTGCCGGCTTTGTCAAGCGGGAGCAGGTGACCACGGGTATGGAATTGAAGTTCGCGCTTCGGATGTGAAGAGCAAGAAGAGCCATCAGCGATCAGCTCTCGGTCTGGAGTCAAAAGGGTTTAGGCTGACGGCTGAGAGTTGATGGCTGAGTGCCGGAGAGGAACATGGACGGGTTTCAGCAGGTCGCGCGGGTGGAGGAGATTCCGCCGGGCCACTCCAAGGTCGTCATGGTGAAGGAGAGGCCGATCGCCCTCTTCAACGTCGAGGGCACGTTGTACGCGATTTACAACGAGTGTCCGCACGAGGGGGGGCCGCTGGGCGAGGGTCGGCTGAAGGGCTGCGTCGTGTCCTGTCCCTGGCACGACTTGGCGTTCGACGTTCGGAACGGACGGGCAACTGACGGAGGCGGATACTGCGTGGGGAGTTACGAGGTGTGCGTGCGGGGGCAGGACGTGTTCGTCGGAGGGCGGCGCAAGGGCTGATCCGAGGCCTGCCTGTTCGGAGTGGAGTGGAGAGGGGGCCGAGACATGGTCGGAATCCAGTTGAGGACTGAAGGACCGGGGGCCGATCCCGATCGCGATGCCCGACCCATCACGGCGATGGTGGGGGGCAGCTTCCAGATCCACCTGTGGGAGGATCGGACGAGGGGGGAACAGTGGGTTCCGTCCTACGATCCGCAGGCGCTCGTGCTGGTGAGCGACGAGTTTCTGCGCACGACCAGCAACAACGCCGTGGATTCCGGGCGGCGAACCTTCGAGTTTCGCTCCTTGGCGTCCGGGACCCACCGCCTGGTCTTCGAAAAGCGCATGGGCTGGAAGTTCACCGCCGAGGACCGCCGCGTCTTCCTCGTGCGAGCGACGGACGGAGCGCTTCCCGCCGGAGGCACGGGAGCCGGCTGATGGGCGAAGTGGGGTTCGTCAACGGCCGGTTCATGCCGCTGGAGCAGGCGACCGTGCCGGTCGAAGACCGCGGCTATCAATTCGGCGACGGGGTCTATGAAGTCGTCCGCACGTACCGAGGCGCGCCGTTCCAGCTCGAGGCGCACCTGGCCCGGCTCGAGCGGAGCGCCCAGGCCATCGGACTCCCCCTCCCGTATCGGGCCCAGCAATGGGCGGACTTCGTCGCCGAGGGCATCAAGTTGGCCGGGTTCGGAGAGAGCAAAATCTATATCCAGCTCACACGGGGCGTTGCGCCGAGGGACCATCTGTTCCCCGCCTCCCCACGTCCCACCGCGGTCATGACCGTGCGGGAGTTGCAGCCTCTGCCTCTCTCCTTCCATGCGAACGGGGTGGAGGCCATCACGCTGGAAGATGTCCGCTGGGGGCGATGCGACATCAAGAGCGTGAACCTGCTGCCGAACGTGATGGCCCGGCAGCGTGCCAGGGAGGCCGGCGCCTTCGAGGCGATTTTGGTGCGGGAAGGCGAGGTGACCGAAGGAGCGGTCAGCAACGTGCTGGCGGTGCATGGCGGCATCTTGCTGACCCCGCCAGAAGGTTCGCGCATCCTGTCCGGAGTGACGAGGGCGGTGACGCTCTCCCTGGCCCGCAAAGAAGGTCTCACGGTTCAGGAACGTTCGGTGCGGCTGGACGAGCTGCGGGCCGCCCAGGAGATCATGCTGACCGGCACCACGGTCGAAGTGCTGCCGGTGGTCGGGCTCGATGGCAAACCGGTCGGGACTGGCCGACCCGGCGAGGTGTCCGGCCTCTTGTTGGACCGCTTCCGGCAGTTGACCGGCCCGGCTGCCTAGCGCCGTTCCACGGCTCTCCGGGCCCCGGCGAATCGCGTGGCGCGGGGCCGTTCCGCTCCCGCTCCCCCTTGCGTTGACCTGATGAAAATGGTAACGTATCGCGATTGGAAGTGGGCGCAGGCCCACTTTTTTGTTTGAGGTTGGTGCTTCGGATGGGGGAGCCGCTGCGGACCGGGGTGTTCGGCGAGGCGGCGCGGGTCGCCGAGCGGGTCCGGACGATCGTTGCGCCCATCGCGCGCGCGTTGGCCCTCGACCTCGTCGACGTGGAGTGTGCGGGGCAGGGGGGCCGGACGGTGGTCCGGGTCTTCATCGACAAGCCGGGGGGCGTCACCCTCCAGGATTGCGAGCAGGTGCACCAGTCGCTGGGGCGGGCGCTCGACGTGGAAGACCCGATCCCGCACGCCTATACGCTCGAGGTGTCCTCGCCGGGCCTGGATCGGCCTCTCAAGAGGCGCGAGGACTATCAGCGTGCAGTCGGGAAGCTCGTGAATCTGAAGCTGCGCCAGCCTTGGAACGGGCAGTGGCGGGTGGTGGCCAGCCTGCTGGCAGTGGGAGACGGGGGCGTCACGATGGCCGGCTTGGCCCAGGATCCGGAGCAGACCACGCTCGTTCCGTGGGACATGATCGGAGAAGCGCGGCTGGAAGCAGAGTGGTAGTCGGCTTCACGGGACGGACGGGCACTGGATCGAGTTCGTATGGTCTCCAGTGGCTTTCGCGACCGGGCCGGAAGCCGGGGGGCGGGGAACGTCAATTATGAACCGAGAATTGATCGCGGTGATCGACCAGATCGGACGCGAAAAGGGCATCGACAAGGCCAAGGTGATCGGCGCGGTGGAAGCCGCGCTCCAGACTGCGGCCAAGAAGCGGTTCGGCCAGGGTGAAAACATCCAGGTCCAGATCGATCCGAAGACCGGCGAGATCTCCGTGGTCTCACTCAAGACGATCGTCGAGACCGTGACGAATCCCAAGGCCGAGATTTCGCTGGCCGAAGCGCGGCGCGTCGACAGCGAGGCCGAAGTCGGGGACGAGATCGGGTCCATGATCGAGATGGACGAGCTGGGACGGATCGCGGCCCAGACGGCCAAGCAGGTGATCTGCCAGAAGGTCCGGGAGGCCGAGTGGGAAGCGGTCCAGCGCGAATATTCCACCCGCCAGGGGGAGTTGGTCACCGGCATCATCCTGGGGCAGGAGCGGCGGAACTACCTCGTGGACTTGGGCAAGACGGAAGCGATCCTGCCGATGCAGGAGCAGATCCCGCGGGAGTCCTACCGGCGGGGAGACCGGATCAAGGCCTATCTCGTGGAGGTTCGTCGCACGCCCAAGGACGTCCAGGTGATTCTGTCCCGCGCCCATCCCCAGTTCGTTGCCAAGCTCTTCGAGCTGGAGGTTCCCGAAGTGACGGAGAAGATCGTGGAGATCAAGGGCATCGTGCGGGAGCCGGGCGACCGGACGAAAATCGCGGTGGCCTCGCGCGACAAGGCGGTCGATCCGGTCGGGGCCTGCGTGGGGATCAAAGGGTCGCGCGTGCAGGCGGTGGTGCGGGAGTTGCGCGGGGAAAAGATCGACATCATCGCCTGGACTTCGGACCCCCGGGTCTTCATCGCCGAGGCGCTGAACCCGGCGACGATCGAGAAGGTCGGCGTCGACGAGGAAAAAAAGTCGGCGCTGGTGGTGGTGGCGGACTCGCAGCTCTCCCTGGCGATCGGGAAGAACGGACAGAACGTCCGCCTCGCCGCCAAGCTGACCGGCTGGAAGATCGACATCATCAGCGCCACCGAGTACGAGAAGGAGAAGGCCGAGCGCGACAAGGAGATCAAGGCGGCGCTGGCCGAGGAGGCGCAGGCCCAACGTGAAGAAGAGGAGGCCAGGGCCCAACGGGCGGCGGCCCTTGCCGCTGAAGCGGCGGAGGCCTCGTCCGTCCAGGACGGGTCGCCAGCGACGACGCCGGAGGGGGCTCAGGCCTAACGGACATCGACGATGCGAGTCTACGAACTGGCTAAGAAGCTCGGGATGGAAAACCGGGACCTGATCCCCGAACTCAAGCGCATGGGCATCGCCGTGGTCTCGCACAGCAGCGCCCTGGACGAGACCGCGGTCCAGAAGGCGCTCGATCGGTTCTCACCCAAGGCCAAGGGCGACGGACATGCCGCCGCCAAGCGGAGCGAGGATCACCCGGAATCGGGCAAGACCGGACTCCACAGAGGAACGGCCCAGGCGAAGGAGGCCAGGTCGGCCGTCGCGGAGGTCGCGCGGCAACCAGCCAAGGCGGGTGCGGCAAAAACGGCCCCCCTCGTTGCGGAAGAGCCCCCGAAGCCTGACAAGAAACGGATCCTGATCAAGCGTAAGAGAGCCGAGGAGGAGCTGGCCGGTGAGGCGGTCGCAGCGACCCTGCCCGAGGCCGTCGTTCCCCCTCCCAGTGCTCCGGTGGCACCTGCCGAGGGTCCCTCGGGATTGACCGTGCCGCCGGCGGTGCAGGTCTCGCCCGTCGAGGAGGCCGCCGGCGTCAGCGCGCCGGTCCATGTCCTCCCCAGAATCGAGCCTCCAAGTCCTCAGCCGGCCCCGACCATCCACCCGCCCGCTGCGCCCCCGCCTGCGGCCGCCCAGGTTCCCGTTGCTGCGACCGTCGGACTCGAAGGAGGACCGGCGGAAAAGCGCAAGCCGGGGCTCGAGGCCCTTGTCAGCGAGCCGTCCGGACTCAAGGACAAGCTCAAGAAGCCCAAGAAGCCGGGTCGGGCGCGAGACGACGAGGCGCTCCGCTTCCGGGAAGACGCAGCCCGCTGGCAGGACCTGCGGGCCATCCCGGTCCATCGGCGGGACGAACGGGCGCGACACCTTCAGCCCTCGGCCGTCACGGAGATCACCAAGCCCCGCAAAAAGACGATCAAGCTCGCCCCCGGCCTGACCGTCAAGGACTTCGCCGAGCTGGTCGGGCAGCGTCCCGGCGACATCATCAAGAAGCTCATGGAAATGGGGCAGATGCTCACCCTCAACCAGGCGATGAACCTGGATGCCGCGCAGTTGATCGCGGAGGGGATGGGGCTGAAGGCCGAGGCGGCCACCGAAAAGCAAGGCGAGGAGCTGCTGGCGGAGGCGGCCGAATGGGCCGAGGAGGAGCGGCTGGAACCGAGGCCGCCGGTCGTGACCATCATGGGGCACGTGGACCACGGCAAGACCTCCCTCCTGGACGCGATCCGGCAGACCAAGGTCACCGAGCAGGAGGCGGGCGGCATCACCCAGCACATCGGCGCCTACACGGTGCAGGTCCACGGCAAGCCGATCACGTTCCTGGACACGCCGGGGCACGAGGCCTTCACGGCCATGCGGGCGCGCGGGGCCAAGATTACGGACATCGTCGTGCTCGTGGTCGCGGCCGACGACGGGGTGATGCCGCAGACCGTCGAGGCGATCCACCACGCGACGGCCGCGAATGTCCCGATCATCGTCGCGATCAACAAGATCGACAAGCCCGGGGCCAATCCGGACCGGGTCAAGCACGCGCTGTCGGAGCACAACCTCATTCCCGAGTCCTGGGGGGGACAGACGATCTTCGCGGAGGTGTCCGCCAAGCAGAAAGTCGGGCTCGACTCGCTGCTGGAAATGATCCTGCTCCAAGCCGAGGTGCTGGAGCTGAAGGCCGATCCCCACCGCCTGGCCAAAGGCGCGGTCGTGGAGGCCAAACTGGACCGGGGGCGCGGCCCCGTGGCCACGGTGCTGGTGCAGGGCGGCACCCTGCGGGTCGGCGACGCCTTCGTCGTCGGGACGTTCAGCGGCCGCGTGCGGGCCTTGGTCACCGACACGGGCGCGAAGATCGCCGAGGCGGGGCCCGCGGTGCCGGTCGAGGTCATCGGCCTGCCGGGCGTGCCGTCGGCCGGAGAGTCGTTCATCGTCGTGAAGGACGAGCGGGTCGCGCGCGAGATCGCCGAGTCCCGCCTCCAGAAACAGCGGGCCGAGGAGCTGGCGGCGGGCGCCACGCGGGTCTCGCTCGACGACCTCTACAGCCGCATCAAGGAAGGCGAGGTCAAGGAGCTCGCCCTCGTCATCAAGTCGGACGTGCAGGGTTCGGCCGAGGCCTTGTCCAGCGCGGTCGAAAAGCTGTCCGGCGCCGCCGTGAAGCTGCAGGTGATCCACGCCGGCGTGGGGGGCATCACGGAGACCGACGTCCTGCTGGCTTCGGCTTCCCGGGCCATCATCATCGGGTTCAACATCCGGCCCGAGCCCAAGGCCGCGGCCCTGGCCGAGCGCGAGGGCGTGGACATCCGGCTGTACTCGGTCATTTACGACGCGATCGCCGACATCAAGGCCGCCATGGAAGGATTGCTGGAGCCGACGCTGAAGGAGCGCGTGCTGGGGCGCGCCGAAGTGCGGCAGGTGTTCACCATCCCGAAGGTCGGCGTGATCGCGGGCTGCTACGTCACCGACGGGACCATCGCCCGGGCCAGCGCCGGCGTCCGCGTGATCCGGGACCACGTCACGGTCTACGAGGGCCGGATCGGCTCGCTCCGCCGGTTCAAGGACGACGTGCGCGAAGTGCAGCAGGGCTACGAGTGCGGCATCGGCGTCGAGAACTTCGGCGACATCAAGACCGGCGATGTGCTCGAGGTCTTCGTGGTTGACAAGGTGGCGGCCAAGCTCTGAGCCGGCCTTCCCTGCCGCTCTCCATCCCCGCGCTTCCGATATGGTCATTGGGCTCTGCACGGTCGAGCTGTACATCCCGGACGGGCACTCGCTGAAGTCGAAGCGGCAGGTGCTCCTGAGCCTGAAAGACCGTCTGCGCGACAAGTTCAACGTCTCGGTCGCCGAAGTCGGCGACCAGAACTTGTGGCAGAAGGCGGTGCTCGGGATCGCCTGCGTGGCGAACGAGCGGGCCTACGTGAACCAGGTGTTGGACCAGGCGGTGAATCTGATCCGGTCCGTGCCGCCGGTCGAGTTGGTGCAATCCCGGATCGAGCTGCTGTGAAGCAGGTCAAGGTCGAGGTCAAGGCTGAGGAAAAGGGAAAATCGTCACCTCATCTTCGCTCAACCTTAGCCTCAGCCTGTCATTTGTCTATGACGAAGACGGCGTACAAGCGGGCCACCCGCGTGGCGGACCAGATCCGCATGGAAGTGGCCGACATCATCATGCGCAAGACCAAGGACCCGCGGCTGGGCCGCGTCACGGTGACGGACGTGGAGCTGACGAGCGACCTCCGGCTGGCCCGGGTCTACGTCACGGCCGGGCTCGACGCGCAGCAGGAGGCGGAAGTGTTCGCGGGGCTGGCCAAGGCGAGCGGATTCATCCGGTCGGAGCTCGGGCGACGGCTTCGCCTGCGGTACACCCCCGAGTTGAGCTTCCACAAGGATCTCAGCGGTCCCCGGGGAGACCGGATCCTCACCCTCCTGGAAGAGCTCGGCGCACAGGAACCGGCCGGGCGCTCGGAGCCGGGAACGGAACAGCACGATGAACCCTGAGTCGGGGAGGACGGCCATGGCTGAGCGCCCGCGGTCGGTCGGCTCCCGCCCGACGCCGGGAGCCGGCGTAGCGGACGGCATCCTGGTCGTCAAGAAGGCGGCCGGCTGGACCTCCCACGACGTGGTGGCCAAGCTGCGGGGCCTGCTCGGAGACCACAAGGTCGGACACGCCGGCACCCTTGATCCGGCCGCAACCGGCGTGCTGCCGGTCCTGATCGGCCGGGCGACGCGGATCGCCGAGTACCTGCTGGAGTGGGACAAAGAATACCGGGCGGTCCTCCGGCTGGGCGAGACGACGGACACCCAGGACGCGACCGGCACGATCCTCGCCCGGCGGTCGACGGAAGGGCTGACCGAGGAAGCCATCCGTTCGGCGGTCTTGGGCTTCCAGGGGCGAGTCGTCCAGTTGCCGCCGATGTATTCGGCGGTGAAGGTCGGTGGGGTCCCGCTCTACAAGGCGGCTCGCGCGGGCCGAACCGTCGCGCGCGGCCCACGCGAGGTGACGGTCTACGCGATCGAGGTGCTCGGCATCGAAGGGCGCGATGTGTCGCTCTCGGTCCGGTGCTCCAAGGGGACCTACATCCGGACGCTCTGCGCCGACATCGGCGAAGCGCTCCAGGTCGGCGGCCATTTGCTGACGTTGGAGCGGACCAGGGTCGGGCCTCTGGACATCGAGCGTGCGCTGACCGTCGAGGAGATCCAGTCCCGGTTCCTGCTCGGGCGCCTGGCCGAGGATCTGGTCACGCTCGATCAGGCCCTGGACCGGTTTCCGGCCCTCACGGTCGAGGACGCGACGGCCCGGCGGGTTCTCCACGGGGTGCCGGTCCCCCACAGGTCGGTGGCGGGGACGGAAGGCGGCCGCTCGGTGGACCTGACGGCCGGCCAGCTCGTCCGGCTGAAGGATGCAGCCGGCCGGTTGCTGGCGTTGGGTCTGGTACGGGAGCGCTCCGGCGCCCACCAGGGCGGGGGATCCGAAGGATCGGGTTGGACGATCGCCATTCAAAAAGTGTTGATGGACAGTCGGTAGAGGAACAGGAAAGGAGGAAGGACGATCCCATGGCGCTGACGAAGGAAGCAAAAACCGAAATGGTGCAGCAGCATCGGCGGCACGGGGAGGACACGGGCTCCCCGGAGGTGCAGATCGCGATTCTGACGAATCGCATCGCCTACCTGACCGAGCACTTCAAGCTCCACAAGAAGGACCACCATTCCCGGAGGGGCTTGCTGCAACTGGTCGGCCGCCGCCGGCGGTTGCTGGATTACCTTCGCGATGCGGACGAAGAGCGGTACCGGGCGGTCTTGGACCGGCTCGGGATCAGAAAGTAACGGCCGTTCAGGCGGGCGCTCGTGCAATGGGGCGCGGGCGCCGAAACAACCGCTGCACCACAGGTGAACACGGACATAGACTCGCCAGGAGCTTCGTGATGAGTGAGGCGTGATGGGTGATGGGTGGGGAAGTGACTCCCCCGAGCCCTCCCTAGGTGTCCTTCACTCATCACCGTTCACCTCTCGCCCTGGACGAGTCTATTTCTGTGGGCATCTGTGGGGCAGGAAGCACGGAGGAGAGACAAGCGTATGGCGCACGTCGTTGAGATCGAGTTGGCGGGCCGGACCCTGCGGTTGGAGACCGGGCGCATGGCCAAGCAGGCCGGCGGGGCGGTGCTGGCCTCGTACGGGGACACGGTGGTGCTGGCGACGGCGGTCGCCTCCCAGACGATCAAACCGGGGACCGATTTTTTGCCCTTGACGGTGGACTATCAGGAAAAGGCCTACGCGGCGGGCAAGATTCCCGGCGGGTATTTCAAGCGGGAGGGCCGTCCGTCGGAAAAGGAAGTGCTGACCAGCCGGCTGATCGACCGGCCGCTGCGGCCGCTGTTCCCGGAAGGCTACTACTACGAGACGCAGGTGATTGCGGCGGTCCTCTCGGCCGACCAGACCGGCTCCTCCGACGTGGTGGGCATCACGGCCGCCTCGGCGGCGGTGACGATCTCGGACATCCCGTTCGACGGGCCGGTCGCCGGGGTCAAGATCGGCCGGGTGAACGGGCAGTTCGTCATCAACCCCGACCTCGAGACCCTGGAGCGGAGCGATCTGCACCTCGTGGTGGCCGGCACGGCCGACGCGGTCATGATGGTCGAGGGAGGAGCGAGCGAGTTGCCGGAGTCGGTGATGATCGACGCGATCGAGGCGGCCCACGCGGAGATCAAGAAGATCGTAGCCAAGATCGGGGAGCTGAGGAACCTCGCCGGAAAGCCCAAGCGGACCGTCCAGACCGAGCAGATCGACCCGGCCCTGACCGAGGCCGTGCGCGAGGCCACGGCCGGGCCGATCCGGGAGGCGATCCTGATCCCGAACAAGAGCGCGCGCCAGGAGCGGCTGGACCAAGTCCGGGCGGAGGCGGTCGGCAAGCTCAAGAACGACGACCCGAATCGCGAGCGGCACGTCAAGCTCGTCTTCCACTCGCTGGAGTACGACGAGGTGCGCCGGATGATCCTCGATCGCGGGATCCGGGCGGACGGCCGGGGGCCGGCCGACATCCGGCCGGTCACCTGCGAGGTCGGAATCCTGCCGAGGACCCACGGGTCCGCCCTCTTCACCAGGGGCGAGACGCAGAGCCTGGCGGTCGTGACGCTCGGCTCCACGGAAGACGAGCAGCGCATTGACGCGCTGGAGGGCGAGTACTACCGGACCTTCATGCTGCACTACAACTTCCCCCCGTTCAGCGTCGGGGAGGCCCGGCCGCTCCGCTCTCCGGGACGGCGCGAGGTCGGGCACGGGGCGCTCGCCGAGCGGGCGCTGAAACCGGTGATCCCCACCAAGGAGGCGTTCCCGTACACGTTGCGGCTGGTGTCCGACATCCTGGAGTCCAACGGATCCTCCTCCATGGCCACCGTGTGCGGCGGCACGCTCGCGCTCATGGACGCGGGCGTGCCGATCAAAGAGCCCGTCGCGGGGATCGCCATGGGCCTGATCAAGGAAGGCGAACGGGTGGTCGTGCTGTCCGACATCCTGGGCCTGGAGGACCACCTCGGCGACATGGACTTCAAGGTCACGGGGACGAAGAACGGCGTCACGGCGCTCCAGATGGACATCAAGATTGCCGGGATTACGCCGACCCTGATGCGCCAGGCGCTGGAACAGGCCAGGACCGGCCGGCTCTACATCCTGGGACGGATGGCCGAGGCGCTGAAAGAGCCGCGCCCGAACCTCTCGCCCTTCGCGCCGCGCATCTTCACCCTCAAGATCAAACAAGACAAGATCCGCGACGTGATCGGGCCGGGCGGGAAGGTCATCCGCGGCATCATCGCGGAATGCGGGGTCAAGATCAACGTCGAGGACACGGGCGACATCTCGATCGCGGCGGTGGACGAGGCTTCGGCCAAGAAGGCCATCGAGATGATCGAGCGGCTGACCGCGGAGGTCGAGGTCGGCAAGATCTACCTGGGCACGGTCCGGAAGATCATGGACTTCGGCGCGTTCGTGGAGATCCTGCCGGGCACCGACGGGCTCGTGCACATCTCCCAGCTCGCGCACCACCGGGTGAAGTCCGTGGCGGACGAGGTCTCGGAAGGCGATCAGGTCATGGTCAAGGTGCTGGAGATCGACAAGCAGGGGAAGATTCGCTTGAGCCGCAAGGAGGCGATGGCGGCTCCCTCGGTCCCCGAGAAGTCGTAGAGGGGGCGCGTGTATCGCAAGTTCGTCCTCGGAAACGGCGTTCGGGTCGTGACCGAGCGGATTCCGGCCCTGCGGTCGGTGACGGTCGGCGTCTGGATGAACGTCGGGTCCCGCGACGAAGGTGAAGGCGAGGAAGGGCTCTCGCACTTCCTCGAGCACATGTTCTTCAAGGGGACCCGGACCCGCACGGGCACGCAGATCTCGCAGGAGATCGACGCGCTCGGCGGGGAAATGAACGCGTTTACCGGCCACGAGACCACGACCTTCTACGTCAAGGTGCTGGACCAGCAGCTCAAGCCCGCCGTGAACCTGCTCGCGGACCTGCTCCACCATTCGCGCTTCGCCGCCCAGGAGATCGAGAAGGAGAAACGGGTCGTGCTCGAGGAGATCCGCATGGTGCAGGACGACCCCGAGGATCTCGTCCAGGAAATCCACGCCGAACAGGCGATGCGGCACCATCCGCTCGGACGGCCCATCCTCGGGCGCGCGGCGACGATCCAGGCCCTCCGTCGGGAAGACCTCCTCCGGTACGTGCGCGCCCATTATCACCCGCACGACACGGTCGTCGCCGTGGCAGGAAATTTCGACCTCGGCGAGCTGGCGGACTTGCTTGAGGCCGCCTTCGGCGGGGGCGGGCGGGCCGGCCGGCCCCGAGCGGAACGCTGGCCCTCGGAGGTGCACGGGGGGCTGTTCGTCCGCCGCAAGCAGCTCGAGCAAGCCCATCTGTGCCTCGGCGTGCGGGGGGTTGCGGTTGGCCACAAGGACCGATACGCGGCCCATGCCCTGAACGCCGTGCTGGGAGGCAGCGTCAGCTCGCGGTTGTTTCAGGAGGTGCGGGAGAAGCGCGGGCTCGCCTATTCGATCTATTCGTACCTCTCCTCGTTCTCTGACAGCGGGATGCTCACGGTCTACGCGGCCACGAGACCCGGCGGAGCGGCGCACGTGGTCGAGCTGGTCTGCCGCGAGCTGACGCGGCTGCGCAAAGGGGGCGTGAGCCGCGCGGAGCTGGAGCGGACCAAGAACCAGATGAAGGGCGGACTCATGCTGAGCCTGGAGAGCTCGCACAGCCGGATGAGCAAGCTGGCCAAAGACGAGCTCTACCAAGGCCGCCATACGTCGTTGCAGGAAATGCTGTCCGAGATCGATCAGGTATGCGAGGAGCAGGTACTTCGGTTGGGCCGCGAACTGTTCGATTTCGACCGTCTGGTCGTCACGGCGCTGGGACCCGTGTCCAGGCAGGCCCTGCAGGCGACTTTTTCTTGACCGGTAAAATCGTTTAACTAATTGATAAAATTTGACTTTCCATCCACTTTCCGCCCTTGACCGGAGTGCGACATATTCCCTTGACAAGCCTGGAGCGATTAGCTACGATTGCACCCTGCTCGGCCGTAGTCTGCGAGTGACGAACACAAAGATACAGCCGTTGCGGGCGAACGAAGGGAGGTGGCGGCGGAAGCTTTCGTTCTGCGAGTGAGCGGGCTTTTTTCACCATTTTTATTTTTTGGTCCTCGTGATCGAGTCGGCTAATAGAGGGGGCTTGGTTCTTATGAAGGAGGTGCGAAGGATGAGCAGGGGCGTAATCATAGCCATCGTGTCAGTCTTTTTCGTCGCCAGTTTGGTCACCGTGGGGCTCGTGGCTGCTGCTGATGCTCCGGGCGGCGGGGCTCCGGTCCTCAAGGGGCAGACCGTGAAGACCTTGAAGGGCCGCGTCTGGTCCCAGTGGGCGGACAACCCGGAGCACGAGATCCTCTTCGGCATCCAGTATTGGAACACCGGCGAGCCGGCTTCGGGCAACCCCGCAGGCCGGGCTTCTTCCGATCTGGACGTGCGGCCTCCCGATCCGCTCTTCTCCTGCTGCGCGTGGGGCTTCGTGGGCGGGACCGAGAAAAACAACCCCTACTCCGGCTGGTACCACGCTCAGACCACGGTCCGTCTCCAAGTGAAGGACAAGGCTCTCATGGACCAGATCATCAAAGCTTCGCAGGATCTGGTGGCCCTGGAAGTGACGCTGGACGGCCGGACCGTCACCGGGTTCAAGGTCCTCAAGAAGGACTGAGCGGGCGCGTCGGCCATTATCGGATTTTTTCACACCGACTGTGTGAGGGAGGGACGTAATGATGAGAACTCATGGGAAAGGGTGGGCGGTCCTCGCCGCCGTGGCCTTGGTCGTCGGGATCGCCTCGACCGCTCTGGCTATCGAAGCGTTCCAGGAGCGGTTCGAGTGGGGTGACATGAGCAAGCCGACCACGCTGCAGGGTCGGGTCATCATCCTGGACCCCTATGACGAGGCCGTGTGGCTCAACATCGCGGTCTTCGGCGGCAACGCCGAGAGCGGGTACTTCTGGCAGAGGGTGCACCCGGGCAAGAACCTGAAGTTCTACGCGGCCAACAAGGAAGTCTGGGATCAGCTGAAGGCGATGGCCCGTCCGCACGCCGGACCGGCCGCGGCGAAGGAGGTCCCGCCGGCTTCCAACGCGACGTTGATCGAGTTCGTGGCCCAGGAAGTCGAGCAGAACCGTCGCGTGATCTCCTCGGTCAAGAAGCTCCAGGACATCGCCGGGGAGCCGGGCAAGACGCGGAGCATCATGGCCTTGAAGGCCGGCTGCGCCGACGAGACGTCGGCGGACTGCGCCAAGAAGAAGCAGGCATTCAACATGGCGCCCAAGGGGGCGGACAAGCTCCCGATGCAGTATGACGTGATGATCCCGGGCGGCAAGGTGCAGGCCGGCGGCCTGATTCCCTGGACCCCCGAATACAATAGCGGTCACTGACCCGGCCTGAGTCGTAGAAGCTCACAGGGGCGGCGCGGGGTTCCCGCGCCGCCCTTTTTATTTTCCTGGCCCCTCGCCGAGCCGCCGTTGCAAGTCGGCCAGACGATTCAAGGCCTCCAGAGGCGTCATCGAGAAGAGATCCATCTGGCGCACCTCCTCGACGATCGGATGGGGAGGCGGCAGGGAAGGATCGAGCGGCGGAATGGGTGATGGGTGATGGGTGATGGGTTCAGGGGGAACTTGAGTATTGTTTCCTGACTGCTCCAATTGGGCCAGGACCTCGCTGGCGCGACTGAGCACCGGCTGCGGGAGACCCGCCAACCGGGCGACGTGGATGCCGTAGCTCCGATCCGCCGCCCCCTCTACGATCTTCCTCAGGAACAGCACCTCTTCGTCCCGCTCGCGGACCAGCACCGTATAGTTCTTGATCCCGTCCCTCAACCTGGCCAACTCCGTCATTTCGTGGTAGTGGGTGGCGAAGAGCGCGCGGGCGCCAAGGCGGCTCCGGTCCTGGATGTGCTCGGCCACCGCCCAGGCGATGCTCAGCCCGTCGTAGGTGCTGGTCCCGCGTCCGATCTCGTCGAGGAGGATCAGGCTGCGCGCGGTCGCGCAGTTGAGGATCTGGGCCGTTTCGGTCATCTCCACCATGAACGTGCTCTGCCCGCCGGCCAGGTTGTCCGAGGCGCCGACCCTCGTGAAGATCCGGTCCACCAAGCCGATCCGGGCTGACTTGGCCGGGACGAAGGACCCGATCTGCGCCATCAAGACGATCAGGGCGACCTGCCGCAGATAGGTGCTCTTGCCCGCCATGTTCGGGCCGGTGATGATCAGGAGCCGGTTGCCCTCCAGGTCTAGGAAGGTGTCGTTCGCGATGAACCCGCCCGGGAGGTCCAGCCGCTCCACGACCGGGTGCCGGCCCTCGCTGATCTGGACGACGGCTCCTTCGTCCACCTCGGGCCGGACGTACTGGTTGAGCGCGGCCGTCTCGGCCAGAGCAGTAAGGACGTCCAGTTGGGCGAGGGCGGCTCCCATGGCCTGCAGACGCTGGGCCTCCAGCGCGAGGGTCTGCCGGACCTGCTCGAAGAGCTCCTGCTCGAGGGCTTTCAGCTTGAGGTCCGCGCCGGTCACCCGGTCCTCCAGCTCCTTCAGCTCGGGCGTCACGAAGCGCTCGGCATTCACGAGGGTCTGTTTGCGGATGTAGTCGGCCGGCACTCGGCCCAGGTTGGCCTTGGTCACCTCGATGTAATAGCCGAAAACCTGGTTGAACCGGACCTTGAGGGATTCGATGCCCGTTCGTTCCCGCTCCTTGGCCTCCAGGCCCAGGATCCATCCCTTGCCGTCCTTGCAGGTCCGCCGGAGCTCGTCCAGCGGTTCGTGATAGCCGTCCTTGATGATGCCCCCGTCCCTAATGGAATGGGGGGCCTCCGGCAGGATCGTGCGCTCGATCAGGTCGCGCACGTCGGTCAGATTGTCCCAGCCCCGGGACAGCTCCTGGAGCAGAGAGGACCGGAAGCCCGACAGCTTGGTCCCGATGTCGGGCAGCGCCTCGGCCGACTGTTTCAGGGCCAGGAGATCCCGGGGGGTGGCGGCGCCCAGCGAGATCCTGCCGCTCAGGCGCGCGATGTCCTGGACCGATTTGAGCGACGCCCGGACGGACACCCGCGAGGGAAACTCCCGGACCAGCTCCTCGACCGCGTCGAGGCGGGCCAGGATCGGCGGCGACTGCAACAACGGGCGGAGAATCCACTCGCGGAGCAGGCGGCTGCCCATGGTCGTGACGGTCCGGTCGAGGACGGCCAGCAGGGTGGTGTCCTGCCGCTGGCTGGCGCTCTCGAACAGCGGGCGGACCAGCTCGAGGTTGCGGATCGTCGCGCCGTCCAGGTGCATCTCTCCCCCGGAACGACGGACGAGCAGCCGGCGCACGTGGCCGAGCCCGCCGCTCGGCTGCGTCTCCCTGACGTATCGGATGACGGCGCCGGCAGCCTCCAGGCCCAGGCTCAGCCCCTGGCATCCGAATCCGTCCAGGGAGGCGACGCCGAACAGGTCCTGCAGGCTCTGCCTGGCCGTTTGCAGGTCGAACCAGGACCGCTCCTTGGCGCAGAATCGGATGCCCTTCTGTTCGGTGAGGAGGGTCTGCATGGGGAGCGGGAGATCGCCCGGATAGAGCAGTTCCCTGGGCTCAAGCCTGGCCAGTTCGTCGCGGAGCGCCCCATCGGCTCGGTCTCCGTCGAGTTCGGCGACCCAGAACTCGCCGGTGGAGGCGTCGAAGGCGGCGAGCCCGAACGCCGGTGCCCGGACATCCCGGCTGGACGGCGGGCGCGGCTGACGGGAGGCCGGGGCCACCGCGGCCAGGAAGTTGGACTCGGTCGCCGGCAGGAGTTCCGTATCAATGAGTGTCCCGGGCGTGTAGAGGCGGACCACCTCCCGTCGGACCAGGCCCTTGGCCTGCTTGGGGTCTTCGACCTGCTCGCAGAGCGCAACCGTCCGCCCGGCCTTCAGGAGCTTGGCGATGTACCCGGTGGCCGCATGGTAGGGGACCCCGCAGAGGGGGATCGGATCCGGGCTGGCCTTGTCGCGGGAGGTCAAGGCGATGGAGAGGAGCCGAGAGGCTTCCTGCGCGTCCTCGTAGAACATCTCATAGAAGTCGCCGACGCGGAAGAACAGGATCGCGTCCCGATACGCGCGCTTGATCTCCCGGTATTGGCGCATCAGGGGGGGCAGGTCGTGGTCACTCATCGAGCCGCTCCTCGGCCTGTTCCGGAGCCGGATGGGCTCCCGTCTGAGAGGGGCGTTTCGCGAGGATGTCGCGCAGCCGTTCTAGGTCGGCCTCGGCCTCTTGAAGCGCCTTGGTCTTGCGCCGGAGCGCGATGCGCCCCCGCACCCAGGCCGGAAACAGCAGGATGGAGGAGACGAGCAGGCCGACCACGAAGGCGCCGAGGATCGGCTTGTAGATCTCGGTGGACGCCTCACGCAGCCCGAAGAAGTATCGCAGGGTCACTTCCTGCTCCTGGTTCTGGAGGAAGAAGGACAACGAGAGCAGGAGCAGAATGGCGACCAGAATGAGCCGGATCATAGGCGCGACCTCGTCTTCTTGCCCCTTCTCCCCACGGTCCGACGGGAAGGGCCGGCTGTGGACGGCGCACCGTTCGGCTCGCCGGATGCTCCCCTGACGGATCGGAACCGAGCACGCAGCCTCCGGTAAGTCGCCTGGAGGTGCTCGGGGATGACCCGGGTCTCCGCGAACAGGGTCATGAAATTGGTGTCCCCGTTCCAGCGGGGTACGATGTGCAGGTGTACGTGGGATGCGATCCCCGCGCCGCTCACCCGTCCCAAGTTGAGCCCGACGTTGAACCCCTCCGGCCTGCTTTCCTCTCTCAGCACTTTCAGGGAGAGGCCGGTCAGCCGCATCAGGTCCAGCACGCTCTCGGGCGGCAGAGTCTCCAGACTGTCCACGTGCGCATAGGGCGCCACCATCAGGTGGCCGCTGTTGTAAGGGAAGAGGTTCATCATCACGAATCCGTGCTCTCCGCGGTGGAGCACCAGATTGGCGCGATCCCGCCTCCCTCGGCTCTTGGAGCAGAAAATGCACCCGGCTGGCCGGCTCGCGGACTTGACGTAGGTCATGCGCCAGGGCGCCCACAGGATTTTCATGTCGCGCGGGCCCCCTTCCTTCCGCCTGGAAGCCGGCCGGCCCGCCACCGCTTCGCCACTCGGGCCAGCAGGCCCCGAGCCCGCTCCCCCTTGGCGATCATGGCGATCTCCCGTTCGGTCTTGCTCCGGTGGCTGAGACGGACTTCGAGCCGGTCTCCCGCCAGATCCCCGCCGGCCTTGTCAGCCCATTCGATGGCCAGGACGGTCTGCCCGTTGAGATACTCATCGAGACCGAGGTGGGTCAACTCGCCGGGCCCCTCGATCCGATACAGATCCGCATGGGCGAGCGGGAGCCGACCGCGGTACTCGTGGATCAAGACGAAGGTCGGACTGGCCACCGCCACAGGCGGAGCCCCGAGTCCGGCGGCGAGCCCGCGGACGAGAACGGTCTTCCCGGTCCCGAGGTCGCCGAAGAGGGCGAGGACCTCTCCGCCGCGCGCGGCCTGGCCGATGACCCGACCCAAACGGTCGGTTTCAGCCGCCGAACGGGCGTGGAGACGCCATTCGGGCGACGCTGCTGGCGAGCCTCCGCGCGGCCGTGCCCGCACTGCTTCCCGCCTCCCTTGAAGGTCTTTCGATTCTCCCGGTCTACTCGCCTTGACTGACACGAGACTGGCTCACCTCGTGGCCGGCAAGGGCGAGGGCCAGGGATTGGTCAGTTGCAGCAGGGCGCGGGGAATCCGATCGAGCAGGTCTCCCGCGGTCATGCCCGCCTGGCCGAGGTCGGCAGCCGCTAGGTCCCCGGCCAGCCCGTGAACATAGGTGCTGACGCAAGCCGCTTCCCACGGGGGGAGCCGCTGGGCGAGGAAGCCGGCAATCATGCCGGTGAGCACGTCTCCGGTCCCGGCCGTGGCCATCCCAGGATTGCCGGTCGGACAGACGGCGGCTCGTCCGTCCGGATGGGCCACCACGGTCCTGGCGCCTTTCAGCAACAACACGACCCCGTGCCGTCGGGCGAACCGGGTTGCCAGGCCGATCCGGTCTTCGTTCACCATCTGGGGGGTGACGTGCTCCTCCAGCCTCGCCATCTCCCCCGGGTGCGGCGTGAGGATCAGCGGGATCTTGCATTCGCCCAGGAGCGCGGTTCGACCGGCCAGCGCGTTCAGCGCGTCGGCATCCAGCACACAGGGCCGCTCCAGCCGGCGGATCAGCGTCTGGACCAGCTCGACGGTCTCCGGGTGGGTGGTGAGGCCGGGGCCGACGGCCACCGAACTCCTCGCATGGGCGAAGGCCAGGAGGCGGTCGAGCCCGGACCTGGCCAGGGTTCTCACCTCGGTCTCCGGCATCGGCACGGTCATCACTTCCAGCAGCTTGGCTTCCAGGGTCCCGTTCACGCTCGTCGGAGTCGCCACGGTCACGAGGCCGGCCCCGACGCGGAGCGCGCCCTTGGCGGCGAGCGCGGCCGCCCCGGTCTTGCCCACCGAGCCGGCGATGATCGCAGCATGGCCGAAGGTGCCCTTGTGGGCCGAGGGGGGGCGAACCGGGAGCAGGCGCCGGATCTCCCCGGAAGTCATCAGCGTCACGCGACTGTCAACGGCGTCCACGAACGGGCCGGGAATCCCGATGTCCACGACCTCGACCGGCCCAGCGTGGTCGAGGCCTGGGCCTGTGTAGAGGCCCAGCTTGGGCTGGCCGAAGGTGACCGTGAGCGCGGCCCGCACTGCCGCGCCGAGCACCGCTCCCGTGTCCGCGTGGATTCCGGAGGGCAGGTCCACGGCGACGACGGGGGCCCGTGCGTCGCCCATCGCCTCGATGGCGGTTCGATACGGGCCGGTCACCGGCGCCGACAGGCCGGTTCCCAGGAGGGCATCCACGATCAGATCGCTCTCGCGCAAGAAATCTCTGACACGGTCGGGAGACGGCTGGGCGTGAACAGCCGAGGCGCCGGCCGCTTTGGCGAACCGCCGGTACATGGTCCTGGCGTCTCCCGCCAGGTCTCCGGGCTTGGCAAAGAGGAGGACCCGCACCGGGACGCGCTTTCGCTTCAGCCATCGCGCGACGACGAACCCGTCCCCTCCGTTGTTCCCCTTCCCGCAGCAAACCGTGACCCTCTTGCCCTTCAGCGGTCCGAAGATCCGCTCCATGGCCCTCACGACCCCAATTCCGGCCCGCTCCATCAGCGTGAGGCCGGGGATGCGGGCCTCCGCGATGGTGCGGCGGTCGAGCTGCTGCATCTGGGCGGCGGTGACGAGTTTCATGGAAGAGGGCGAACCGCCAATGGCGGGCGGCTTGTCACTCTGGTCGTCGTGTGCCCGCAAGCGGTTCGCGGTTCGCGATTAGCCGTCCTTGCTCAGGATCGCTTGGGCGACGGCGTAGTCGGCGTCGTGCGACAGGCTGACGTGGATGCTCGTCACGCCCGCCTCGCGGAGCAGGTCCCGGACCCGGCCCTCGACTTGGGCCGTGGGCCTGCCGGCGGCGTCGTTGAGGACCTGGATGTCCACCCACCGGACTCCGTTCGCCCAGCCGGTTCCCAGGGCCTTGAGCACCGCTTCCTTGACGGCGAAGCGGCCGGCCAGGGAAGCGTAGGGAGCCGCCCCTCTGAAGCAATAGTCTCGTTCGGCCTCGGTGTAGACCCGCTCGAAAAACCGATTTTGCCACCGCACCCCCAGCGCGCGGATACGATCGATGCGGACGAGGTCCAGACCGATGCCGACGATCGTCATGCGAGCAACTGTTTCATTTCCCGGACCGCCCGCTCCAGCCCGACGAGCACGGCCCGGGCGACGATGCTGTGGCCGATGTTGTATTCCACGATTTCGGGAATTTGCGTGAGGCGTTTCACGTTCCGGTAGTTCAGGCCGTGGCCCGCGTTCACCCCCATCCCCAACTTGTAGGCCAGCTTGGCGGCCTGGGCGATGGCTTCGAACTCCGTCTCCTCCTCCTTGAGCCGACGGGCGTTGGCGTAACGGCCCGTGTGCAACTCGACATAGTCCGCAGAGACCTTGTGGGCGGCCTTCACCTGGTCCAGGGCCGGCTCGATGAAGAGGCTGACCGGGATGCCTCCGTCGTGGAGGCGCTGGATGACCTCCTTGAGCCGGTCCCGCTGGCCGGCCACCTCGAGCCCCCCCTCGGTCGTCAATTCCTGGCGCCGTTCCGGGACCAGCGTGACCAGGTGCGGCTTGACGTTCAAGGCGACCTTGGTCATGGACTCCTCGGGAGCCATTTCCAGGTCGAGCTTGGTCTGGATGATCTCTCTCAGGAGGGTCAAGTCCCGGTCCTGGACGTGGCGGCGGTCCTCCCGCAGGTGCACGACGATCCCGTCCGCGCCGGCCAGCTCCACGAGCACCGCGGCGGCGACGGGATCCGGCTCGCTCCCCCCCCTGGCCTGCCTGAGCGTTGCCACATGGTCCACGTTGACCCCGAGTCTGGCCACAAGTCCCCCTTTCGGTTCTCGAGAAGACAGCGCCCGGCCCTGCCACCCTACCGGCTTTTTCCCGCAAGGTGCGAAAAGATTGGGTATTATGGCAAAAACGGGTGAGGGGAGCAAGGATCGGACCGGCGCGGCGGCACGGGGAGTGAGATCGGCGAACGCCTCTAACCCCGGAATCAAATTGACTGAATTGCACCGGTGCATTAAAATGTGGCAATTTTTCAGGGCTCTCCGTCCAGGGACGCATCAACAACAGGGGTTCGACGGCCATTCGGTTGAGGGAAGCGTGGAAGGGTTTTACCGTATAAAACGGCTTCCGCCCTACGTCTTTGCCCAGGTCCAGGCACTCAAGCTGGATGCCAGGCACAGGGGGGAGGACATCATTGACTTCGGCATGGGCAATCCCGACCAGCCGACCCCGGACCACATTGTGGACAAGCTGATCGAGGCGGCCCGAAACGGGAGGAACCATCGGTACTCGGCTTCCAAGGGCATCACGAAGCTGCGCCATGCCATCACCGGCTGGTACAAACGACGCTATGACGTGGACTTGGACCCGGAGACGGAGGCCATCGTCACGATCGGCTCGAAGGAGGGGATCGCGCACCTGGCGCTCGCGATGATCGGCCCGGGCGACGTGGTGCTGACGCCGACGCCGACCTATCCGATCCATATGTACAGCGTGATCATCGCGGGCGGGGAGGTGCGCGGGATCGAGCTGCGCCAGGACAGCGATTTTTTCGAGGACCTAACCCGGGTCTACCGCCAGACTCTGCCCAGGCCGCGCATCCTGGTCATCAATTTCCCACACAACCCGACCACGGCGGTGGTGGACCTGGAGTTTTTCAAGAAGGTGGTGGCCTTTGCGAAGGAGCACCAGGTCATCGTGATCCACGACCTGGCTTACGCCGACCTGGTGTTCGACGGCTATCGGGCGCCGAGCCTCCTGCAGGTGCCGGAAGCCAAGGACGTCGGCGTCGAGTTCTACACCCTGTCGAAGAGCTACAACATGCCGGGCTGGCGGGTCGGGTTCTGCGTGGGCAACCGCGAGGTGGTCGGGGCCCTGGGCAAGATCAAAAGCTACCTGGACTACGGCATCTTTCAGCCGGTGCAGATCGCCAGCATCATCGCGCTCAACGGGCCGCAGGATTGCGTGAAGGAAACGGTGGCCCGCTACGAGCGCCGGCGGAACGAGCTGGTGGACGGGATGAACCGGATCGGCTGGCACGTGGAGAAGCCCCGGGCCACCATGTTCGTCTGGGCGCGGATCCCCGTTCCCTACCGGGGGATGGGCTCGCTGGAGTTTTCCAAGCTGCTGTTGCGGGACGCCAAGGTGGCGGTCTCGCCCGGCGTCGGGTTCGGGGAGGGCGGAGACGAATACGTGCGGTTCGCGCTGGTCGAGAACGAGCAGCGGATCAAGCAGGCGGTGCGGGGCATCAAGAAGGTCTTGAAGCTGGACGGGGCGGAACGATGAAAGACCGGGTTCGCGTGGGCGTGATCGGGTTCGGGACGGTCGGGACCGGGGTCGCGAAGATCCTGCTCCAGAATGCCGCCTTGATCCAGCGCCGGGTGGGCGTGCCCGTCGAGCTGGCCCGGGTGGCGGATCTGGACGTGACGAGGGATCGGGGCGTGAAGCTCCCGGCCGGGGTCCTGACCGCCGACGCCCGTCAGTTGATCGAGGATGCCTCGCTCGACATCGTCATCGAATTGATCGGCGGCTACGACGCGGCGAAGCGGTTCATCCTGGACGCCATGGCCCGGGGCAAGCACGTCGTGACCGCGAACAAGGCCCTGTTGGCCGTCCACGGCGAAGAGATCTTCGACGCGGCGGCCCGCCACGGGGTGGACCTGGGATTCGAAGCCAGCGTCGGCGGCGGAATCCCGGTGATCCGGGCGTTGACGGAAGGCCTCGCGGCCAACCGCCTGTTGTCCATCTACGGGATCATCAACGGCACCTCGAACTACATCCTCAGCCGCATGACCCATGAAGGGCTCGGCTTCCAGGAGGTCCTGGCGGAAGCCCAGAAGGCCGGCTATGCGGAGGCCGATCCGACGTTCGACGTGGCCGGGATCGACTCGGCCCACAAGCTCTCGATCATGGTGAGCCTGGCCTACGGGACGCCCGTCAACGTCAAGGACATCTACACGGAGGGGATCACGCGGCTGACTCCGCTGGACATCGCCTATGCCAAGGAGTTCGGCTACCGGATCAAGCTGCTGGGCATCGCCAAGCTCCTGGAGAGCGGGCAGAGCAGCGAGATCGAGGCGCGGGTCCATCCGACGATGATTCCGCTGACCTCGCCGGTGGCGCAGGTGGAGGGGGTCTACAACGCGATCCAGCTCGTGGGGGACGCGGTCAACGACATCGTCCTCTACGGGCAGGGAGCCGGCTCGATGCCGACCGGGAGCGCGGTGGTGAGCGACGTGATCGACATCGCCCGCAACCTCCTGCGCGGGGCCTCCGGGCGCGTCCCGCCGGCTTCCTTCCAGCGGGACCAGCGCCGTCCCTTGCGCCTCCGGCCGATCGAAGACGTCACGACCTGCTACTACCTGCGTTTCATGGTGCTGGACAAGCCGGGAGTCCTCTCGCAGATCGCGGGCGTGCTGGGGCGCCACGGCATCAGCATCTCCTCGGTGCTCCAGAAGGGGCGGAAGGAGGGGCAGACGGTGCCGGTGGTCATCATGACCCACACCGCGGCGGAGCGGTCCGTCCGGGCCGCGCTCCGCGAGATCGATCCGATGGCGTTCATTTCCGAGCCCACCACGTTGATCCGCGTCGAGGGGCCGGACGAATAGATCATCCATGAGCCCCGCTCTTCCCAGGCGAGTCCCCGCGACGGTGCGTCGTCCATGATCCGATGGCGCGGTGTGATCGAGGAGTACCGGAAGTTCCTGCCGGTGACGGAGAAGACCCCCGTCGTGACGCTGGGCGAGGGGAACACGCCGCTCATTCCGGCCGCGCGGCTGGCCCGCAAGATCCGTCCGGGGATCGAGCTCTACCTGAAGTACGAAGGCGCCAACCCCACCGGCTCCTTCAAGGACCGGGGGATGACGCTGGCGATCTCGAAAGCGCTGGAAGCGGGAGCCAAGGCCGTGATCTGCGCCTCGACCGGGAATACCTCGGCCTCGGCGGCGGCCTACGGAGCGCGGGCCGGCCTGGCCGTGTACGTGCTGATTCCGGCGGGCAAGATCGCGCTGGGCAAACTGTCCCAGGCCATGATGCACCAGGCCACGGTCATCCAGATCGAGGGAAACTTCGACCAGGCCCTCGCGATCGTCAAGGAGATCGCGGCGGCCTATCCGATCGAGCTGGTCAACTCGATCAACCCGTTCCGGATCGAGGGGCAGAAGACGGCGGCGATGGAGGTCTGCGACCGGCTCGGCAGCGCGCCGACCTTTCATGTCCTGCCGGTGGGAAACGCCGGCAACATCACGGCCTACTGGCGCGGGTATCGGGAATACCTGGCCGCAGGCCAGATCACCCGCGCGCCGCGCATGATGGGATTCCAGGCTGCGGGCGCGGCGCCGATCGTGCTCGGTCGGATCGTAGAGAATCCCCAGACCGTCGCGACGGCGATCCGCATCGGCAACCCCGCCAGTTGGAAGGGGGCGCTGCAGGCGGTGGAGGAGTCCTCGGGCCAGATCGACATGGTGACGGACGAGGAGATTCTCAAGGCTTACCAACTGGTGGCGGCCGAGGAGGGGGTCTTCTGCGAGCCGGCCTCGGCGGCCTCGGTGGCCGGCGCGATCAAGTTGGGCGCGAAGGGGGCCTTCCAAGAGGGGGACCGGATCGTCTGCACCTTGACCGGCCACGGTCTGAAGGATGCGGACACGGCCATCGGCGTGTCGCGCGAGCCGCTGACGATCAAGGCCAGCCGAGACGAGGTCATCCGTCTGCTGAAGCTGTGAAGCGAGTCGCTTCACGAGATACGAACGACGAGGGACAAACAGGATGAAGTACGTGATCCTGCACGGCGAAGGGATGGTGGACGGACCGCACAAGGATCTGGGCGGCAAAACGCCGCTTCAAGCGGCGGCCACGCCGAACATGGACGGGCTGGCCAAGACGGGCGAGTTGGGGCTGGCCGTGATCGCCACGGAGGGGGTGACCGCCGGGCGTCCGCTGAGCGCCCTGGCTTTTCTGGGATACGACCTGCGGAAGTACCAGTCCGGGCTGGCTCCGTTCGAAGCGGCCAGTCAGGGGGTCGCACTGGGGGAGCACGACGTGGCCTTCCGATGCAGCCTCGTGACGTTGCGATCAGGCGCGCCCAAGGGGAAAGCCGAGGCCTTCGACGAGATCAAGAAGCTCGGCCCCCAGGTCGTGATGGACGATGCCGCCGCGGGAGGGGTCTCCAACGACCAGGCGCGGGAGGTGATCGACGCGATCAACGAGCAACTGGGGTCCGAAGCGATCCAGTTCTATCCCGGCGAAGGGCACCGGAACTTGATGGTTTGGGTCGGAGGCAAGGCCAGGGCGACCTGTCATGATCCGAGGGAAGTGGCCGGGCAGGCGATCGGCCCGTTCTTGCCGACCGGCGACGGAGCCGACATCCTCCGCAAGGTGATGGAGTCCTCGCTCGTCATCCTGCAAGGCCATCCGGTCAACCTCGAGCGGCGGGACGCGGGGCTCAAGCCGGCCAACTGCATCTGGCTCTGGGCGCCGGGCCGGGCGCCCAAGATCCCGAAGCTCACGGAGCGGTACCAGCTCACGGGAGCGATCGTGTCGGGCAGAGAATTGGTCCGGGGGATCGGGATCTACGCCGGGCTCGACGCGGTCAGTCCGTCCGGCTCCGCGGAAGCGGGCGAAACGGACTTCCTCGCCCTCGCCGAGGCGGGGCTGCGCGAATTGGAGAAAAAGGATCTCGTGTATGTGCACGGGAAGATGCCGTCCGACGTGGCGCGGGGAGCGGATCCCAAGGCCAAGGTCAAGGTCGTGGAGGAGTTCGATCGGAAGCTCGTCGGGACTCTCCTCGACGGCCTGTCGAAGCTGGGATCCTACCGGCTCGTGCTCGTGTGCGACCGACCGTCTGTCGGCAAGCCCGACCAGCCGGCCTCCCCGGCCCTGTATGTCTTGAGCGAGGGGCCGGGCGGGGCGGCCAAGGGCCGAGGGGGCTTCAACGAGGCCGACGCGGAGGCGGCTGGCGCCGGGGCGCGTGACGCCACCAGGCTGATCAACCGGCTCTTGAACAAGGGGTGAGAAAAAGAAGCTGACAGCTTCTTGTGAGACATGGCGCTCATCGTCCAGAAATACGGCGGCACGTCGGTCGGGAACGTCGAGCGAATTCACCGCGTGGCCGACCAGGTCGCGGAAGCCAAGAAGGCCGGCCACGACTTGGTCGTGGTGGTCTCCGCTATGAGCGGCGAGACGGACCGGCTCATGCGCCTCGCGCACGAGGTGACGCCGAACCCGGACGAACGGGAGATGGACATGCTGCTCTCCACGGGCGAGCGGGTCACGATCGCGCTGCTGGCGATGGACCTGCGGGGGCGCGGCCTCGACGCCCGGTCGTTCACGGGGCGCCAGGTCGGCATCCTCACCGACAGCACCCATACGAAGGCCCGGATCACGCGGGTGACGGCGGAGCGGATCAAGGAGGCGCTGGCCGAAGGCGCCATCCCCATCGTCGCCGGGTTCCAGGGCATCAACGAGCGGTCGGACGTGACGACGCTGGGGCGCGGCGGGTCCGACCTGACCGCCGTCGCGCTGGCGGCGGCGCTGAAGGCGGATCGCTGCGTCATCTACACGGACGTGGACGGGGTCTACACGGCGGACCCGAACGTCGTGCCGACGGCCCGTCGGCTGGACAAGGTCTCCTACGAGGAGATGCTCGAGCTGGCCAGCCTCGGGGCCAAGGTGTTGCAGAGCCGGTCGGTGGAATTTGCGGCCAAGCACGGGGTGCCGGTGGAAGTCAAATCCAGCTTCAAGGGGGGGCAGGGAACGCTCGTGACAAAAGAGGATGCCGACATGGAACGGGTGCTGGTCTCCGGCGTGACCGGGGATCGGAATCAGGCCAAACTCACGATCATCGGGGTGCCGGACCGGCCGGGCATCGCGGCGCGCATCTTCGGCCCGGTGGCCGAGGCCAACATCGTCGTGGACATGATCATCCAGAACGTGAGCCAGGCCTCGCTGACCGACATCTCCTTCACGGTCCCGCGGGCGGATCTCCGGAAGGCGGTGGACCTGGTCCAGCGGATCGCCAAGGAGATCGACGCGAAGTCGGTGGCGGTCACGGAAGCGATCGCGAAGGTGTCGCTGGTGGGGGTCGGGATGCGGTCGCACTCGGGGGTGGCGGCCCGCATGTTCGAAGTGCTCTCCCGCGAGGGCATCAACATCATGATGATCAGCACCTCCGAGATCAAGATCTCCTGCGTGATCGACGAGAAGTACCTGGAGCTGGCCATGCGCGCGCTGCACGGCGCGTTCGGGCTGGACCAGGCTCCTGCGTGATGCGGGGCGAGGCGGAGAGGCCGTGCAGAAGCTGGAAATCTACGACACGACGCTGCGGGACGGGGCCCAGGCCGAAGACGTCAGTTTTTCGGTCGACGACAAGGTGCTGATCGCCCAGAAGCTGGACGAGCTGGGCGTCCAGTACATCGAGGGGGGCTGGCCCGGGGCGAACCCCAAAGACATCGAGTTCTTCCGCGTCGCCAAGACGCTGCCGCTCAAGCACGCCACGGTGGTGGCGTTCGGCGCCACCCGCAAGGCCAGCAACCCGGTGCAGAAGGACCCGAACCTCCAGGCCCTGCTCGCAGCCGAGACCCGTACGATCACGCTGTTCGGCAAGAGCTGGGGGCTCCACGTCACCGACGCGCTGGGCATCACGCTGTCCAAGAACCTGGAGCTCATCGGCGACTCGATCGCCTACCTGCGGGAGAAGGGGCGCCGGATCTTCTACGACGCGGAGCATTTTTTCGACGGCTACAAGGCGGACCCCGACTACGCATTGCGCACGATCAGGCAGGCGGTCGAAGCGGGCGCGGAGCGCGTGATCCTGTGCGACACGAACGGGGGCACGATGCCCTGGGAGGTCCGGGCGATCTGCGAGGCGGTCAAACGGGAGTGCGGGGTCCCGCTGGGCATCCACGCGCACAACGACACCGAGATGGCGGTGGCGAACTCGCTGGTGGCGGTGGAGACCGGCGTCGTCCAGGTCCAGGGGACGATCAACGGCATCGGGGAACGGTGCGGGAACGCGAACCTCTGCTCGATCGTGCCGAACCTGGAGCTCAAGATGAGGCGGACGATCCTGGGCGACCGCCGGCTGGCCCACCTGCGCGAGGTCTCCCACTTCGTCAGCGAGATCGCCAATCTGATTCCGAACAAGCACCAGCCCTACGTGGGCGACGCCGCCTTCGCCCACAAGGGCGGGGTCCACATCCACGCCGTGCAGAAGAATCCGGCGACCTACGAGCACGTCATCCCCGAAAAGGTCGGAAACCGGCAGCGGATGCTCGTGTCGGATTACTCGGGACGCAGCGGGCTGGTGGCGAAAGCGGAGACTTACGGGATCAAGCTGCCGAAGGACAACGTCAAGGCGCAAGAGCTCCTGACGACGCTGAAGGACCTGGAGAGCCAGGGGTACCAGTTCGAGGGGGCGGAGGGGTCGCTGGAGCTGCTGCTGCGAAAGGCGCTCGGCAAGCACAAGCCCTCCTTCGAGCTGCTCGGCTTCCGGGTGATCGTGGAAAAGCGCAAGGCCGGGGAGGGGGCGATCTCGGAGGCGACCGTGATGGTCAAGGTCGGGGACGCGATCGAACATACGGCCGCCGTCGGTGCCGGGCCGGTGAACGCGCTGGACCATGCGCTGCGCAAGGCCCTCGAGAAGTTCTACCCGGAGCTGTCGGAGGTCAAGCTGCTGGACTACAAGGTCCGCGTGCTGGCCGCCAGCCAGGGGACCGCCGCCAAGGTGCGCGTGCTGCTGGAGTCGGGCGACCACAAGGAGAAGTGGGGAACGGTCGGGGTCTCGGAAAACATCATGGAGGCCAGCTGGCAGGCGCTGGCGGACAGCATCGAGTACAAGCTCTTGTCGCGGGACCGCTGACCGGCGCTCCGCCGCCATCCCCCGTTTCCCGGTCCCTCTGTCAGGAATTCTCTTGACTCCTGTCGTAACCTCACGTAATTTATGGCGAAAGTTTTTGTCGGCCCGGGAGGGGCTGAAGAGATGTCCCTGAGGGAAGCGGGACCAGCAGAGCCGAGGGGGAGAGGTATGAGAAAAGCAGATATCGCCAACGAGATCTATGAAAAGGTCGGAGTCTCCAAGAAGGAAGCGGCCGACATCGTGGAGTTCGTGCTGAATCTGCTGAAGGAAGTCCTCAAGAAGGGAGAGTCCATCAAAATCGCCGGGTTCGGCAATTTCCTGGTCCGGAGCAAGGGAGCCAGAAAGGGAAGAAATCCCCGGACGGGCGAGGAGATCGGGATCACGCCCAGGCGGGTCGTCACCTTCCGTCCCAGCCAAGTCTTCAAAAAGTACGTGAATACGTGACCGGCGAGACCTCATCCATCAAGCGGGGCACGAGGGACGGTGATGGCTGCTGAGCCCAAGCTGGGCAGCAAGCTGTTCTACAAGATTGGAGAAGTCAGTGCGATCACGAAGCTGCCCGCCTACGTGCTGCGGTACTGGGAATCCGAGTTCAGCTTTCTGAAGCCGAAGAAAAGCCGCGGGCGCCAGCGGCTCTACATCCGGCGGGATGTCGAAACGGTCCTCGAGATCAAACGGATGCTCTATGAGGAAGGCCATACGATTGCCGGGGTCAAGCGGTTCTGGGCCAGGCGGGGACGGGTGGGGAGCGGACGGCTCAATCCCAGGGAGATCGCCCAGCGCATGAGAGGAAACTTGCAGGCGGTCCTGCGGATCCTCGATTCCCACGATCGATGAGCTGGCGGCTTGGAGTCATGTCGGGGCGTAGCGCAGCCTGGTAGCGCACTCGCTTGGGGTGCGAGTGGTCGGCCGTTCAAATCGGCTCGCCCCGACCAAACCCAAGACCGGGATGGGTGACGAGTGACAGGTGATCGGTATAAGTTGTTGAAGGAATAAGTTCCTGGCACCGACAACCCATCACGCATCACCCATTACGCTTCACTGTTTGTAAGCTGCCCCGTGCAGCTTTTTTTATTCCTCGCCCTTGCCGGTGTCCACGTGAAGATCCTGGTGACAAACGACGACGGTATCCATTCGCCGGGGCTCCAGGCTCTGGCCGCCGCCATGCGCCGGTTGGGGGAAGTCTGGGTCGTCGCGCCGGATCGTGAGCGGACCGCGGTGGGGCACGCGCTCACGCTGCACAAGCCGCTTCGGATCCACCGCCTCGCGCTCCGGACTTTTTCGGTCAACGGCACGCCGAGCGATTGCGTCAACCTGGCCGTCAAGCACGTTATGACGGCCCAGCCGGCCCTCGTCGTCTCGGGCATCAACCGTGGGGTCAACCTGGGGGACGACGTGACCTATTCGGGCACGGTCTCCGCGGCCATGGAAGGGACGATCCTGGGCATTCCGTCGGTCGCCGTTTCGCAGGAGAACGGGAGGGGCGGGGAGACGTTCCGTTTCGCCGTGGGGGCTGTCTATGCGGTGCGGGTCGCGCGGATGGTCCTCCGCCACGGCCTGCCGCCCGAGACCCTCCTGAACGTGAACGTGCCGGATCGCGCTCGGGCTTCCATCCTCGGCGTCAAGGTGACCTCCTTGAGCCGCCGCCGGTTCGACGACCCCATCGTCGAGAAGGTGGACCCCCACGGTCGGAAGTATTATTGGATCGCCGGCACCCGCGTCTCCTGGGAGCGACGGAAGGATTCGGACCACGAGGCGCTGCGGCGGGGATTCGTGTCCATCACGCCCATCCACCTGGACATCACCAACTACGCGGTGCTGGACCAGCTCCGTGCCTGGGAGTCGGCACTCGCGGATTCCAGGCGGCGGCCGGCCGTGGCGCGATCGGCCGGGCGCGGGAAACCGGCGGTCTGACGTCGGGCATCGGCGCGGGGCCATGCTGAAGATTCACAATACGCTCACGGACAGGAAGGAGCCGTTCGACCCTCTGGTGCCCGGCACCGTCCGCATGTACGTCTGCGGGGTCACGGTCTACGACTACTGTCACATCGGCCACGCCCGCAGCGCGCTGGTCTTCGACGTGATCCGGAACTATTTTCTGTTCCGCGGCTATGCGGTCACGTTCGTCAAGAACTTCACGGACGTGGACGACAAGATCATCAACCGGGCGGCGCGGGAAGGGGTGGACTGGACGGAGATCGTCGCGCGCTACCTCCGGGCCTACGCGGAGGACATGGGGCGTCTGGGCGTCAAGCCGGCCGACATCGAACCGCGCGCCACCGAGCACATCGGAGACATCATCGCGCTCATCGCCCGGCTGATCGCCAAGGGACACGCGTACCAGCTCGACCGGGACGTGTACTACCAGGTCGAAACCTATCCGGCCTACGGGCGGCTCTCGAAGCGCAGGGCCGAGGACCTGCTGGCCGGCGCACGGGTCGAGGTCGACGAGCGGAAGCGCAACCCGATGGACTTCGCCCTGTGGAAGGCCTCCAAGCCCGGGGAGCCGGCCTGGGACAGCCCCTGGGGACCGGGCCGGCCCGGTTGGCACATCGAATGCTCGGCGATGGCGATGCGCCATCTCGGCGAGACGTTCGACGTGCACGGCGGAGGCATGGACCTCATCTTTCCGCACCATGAGAACGAGATCGCCCAGTCCTGCGGAGCGACCGGCCGGGAGTTCGCCCGATGCTGGATCCACAACGGGTTCGTGGAGATCAACCGGGAGAAGATGTCCAAGTCCCTGGGCAACTTCTTCACGATCCGCGAGGTCTTCGAGAAGTGGGGGTATCGCGACCAGGTCACGGGGGAAGCGCTCCGCTACTTTCTGCTGGCCACCCATTATCGCAGCCCGCTGGATTTCTCAGACTCCGGCCTGCTTGAGGCTAAGCGCGCGCTGGACGGTCTGTACGGGCTGTTCCAGCGGCTGGAAGAACCGTCGCCGGACCGAGGGGGCGGCGATCGCGACCTGCAGCGGGAACTGGCGGCAGCGGAGGCGGCGTTCCGGGAAGCGATGGACGACGACTTCAACACGCCGGCCGCGCTCGCCCAGCTCCAGCACCTGCGTGCCGAGATCAATCGCCTGATGGGCATCGGATTGTCGCATGACGCACGCCGCCAGGCGCGCGAGACGTTCCGACGGCTGGGGGGAGTCCTGGGCTTGTTTCAACTATCGGTGAAAGATTGGGAGTTTAAAGCCCGGCCCGTCACCCATTTCCTACAAGCTTCAGCCGAAGGCGTGGCGACCCTCACCGGCGAGCTGACCCTCGAGCCGGGGATCACGGATGAGGAAATCGAGCGGCGGCTGGCCGAGCGCAACGAAGCCCGGCGCCGCAAGGATTTCGCCAGGGCCGACGCGATCAGGAAGGAACTGGCCGCTCGGGGGGTCACGATCGAGGATCGGCCGGATGGGACGAGCCGCTGGAAACAGTGAGACCCGGGAGGTCCTGTATGGCCTCCACGCGGTCCGGGAGGCGCTTCGCGCCGGGACTCGGCCGCTCCTGCGGCTCCTCGTGGTGCGCCAGGACCGCCAGTTCGCCGAGTTGGTCGCGTTGGCGAAGGCTGCCGGCGTGCCGGTTCACGTGGAGCCCCAGCCGGTGCTGGATCGGCTGGCGCCGGACCACCGCCACCAAGGAGTCGTCGGACTGGTCGCCTCCAAGTCCTACGCCGACCGGGACGAGATCCTCGCCTTTGCCAAGGACAGCGGCGCGCCTCCGTTCCTGGTCGTCTTGGACGGGATCGAAGACCCGCACAACCTCGGCGCGATCCTGCGGACTGCCGAGGCGGCCGGGGTGCACGGGGTCTTCATTCCGGAACGGCGGGCGGCTGGATTGACCGGCACCGTCGCGAAGGTCTCGTCCGGCGCGCTGGAGCACCTGCGGGTCGGGCGCGCCACGAACATCCGCCGGCTCATCGAGGAGCTTCAGGCGGAAGGCGTCTGGGTCTACGCGCTCGATCCGCTTGCGCCGAAACCGTACACGTCCCTGGACTTGCGGGAGCCGGCGGCGCTCGTGCTCGGGGCAGAGGGAAAGGGGGTCCGTCCCGTCGTGCTGGAGCAATGCGACGATCGCGCGCACATCCCCATGCGCGGGCGCGTCGCTTCGCTGAACGTCTCGGCGGCGGCGGCGGTCGTCCTCTACGAGGTGGTCAGGCAGCGGGGCGGGTGAGGGTGTGGAGCAGGCAACTTACCGGACCTTGATCATGTTCCCCTGGATCGCCGCCTTCAGCAATTGCGCCGTGTTGGACACCCGGACTTTCTTCATCATGTTCGCCCGGTGCGCTTCGACGGTTTTCACGCTGATCTTGAGGCGCTGAGCGATCTCCTTGTTCTTCAAGCCCGTCCAGATCAACTGAAGAATCTCGTGCTCGCGCGTCGTCAGGGTCTCGGGGCGCCTTCGCCTCACGAGCAGGCCGGCGCGGGGGGCGCTTCGTGGCGATCCTTTCCTGGTGCGTAGCTTCGCGGTGGCCATTGGCTCACAAGCCTCCTTCCGAACCAGAATGATGAAAGTACTACGGAGGATAAAACCTGTAAGGAATTATAACAGGCAGTCGGCGTGATGTAAACGAAAACCGCAAAGGGAGGCCGGCAGTCAAGGCGTGACGGGCAGAGGGCCGCTCGAGATGGCGGAGGCTCTCACCTTCTGAAGAAAATGGGATACAATGCTGCCGTGTTGGAAATCTTTCCCTATCTGGCGGCCTGCCTGGTCGGCGCCGTCATCGGCAGCTTCTTGAACGTGTGCATCTACCGGCTGCCCCGGCACGGATCGGTCGTGTGGCCGAGCTCCCGCTGTCCTTCCTGCGGGGCGCCGATCGCGCTCTACGATAATCTCCCCATCGTGAGTTACCTATGGCTGGGTGGGCGGTGCCGGGCCTGCCGGGCCCGGATTTCACCGCGCTATCCCGTCATCGAGCTGGCCAACGCAGTCGGTTACGGGGCCATGGTCTGGCGATTTGGGGTCGGCTGGCCCGCGGTTGCCTACGCGCTCCTGTTCTCCGGGCTGCTCGTGGTCACTTGCACCGACCTCTCGCATCGGATCGTGCCGGACGTCATTACGCTTCCGGGCATCGGTCTGGGAGTCATCGGTTCGCTCACGGTCTTGCCGATCGGCCCGTGGGACTCGATCCTCGGTGTCGCGCTCGGCGGAGGGATCCTCTGGGGGCTGGCTTGGGTCAGCCCCTACTTGTTCGGCAAGGAGGGGATGGGGGGCGGCGACATCAAGCTGCTGGCCATGATCGGCTCGTTCCTGGGATGGAAGCCGACCCTCCTGGCCCTGGTCGTCGGGGCCCTGGCCGGCTCCATCCTGGGCCTCGCCCTGATCGCCGGGAAGGTCCTGCGCCGGGACCAGTACATTCC
Organism: Nitrospirota bacterium; assembly: GCA_040757595.1. NCBI lineage: Bacteria > Pseudomonadati > Nitrospirota > Nitrospirota bacterium. Next base: position 71,354 of record JBFLWP010000008.1, read on the forward strand.
GTTCGGTCCGTTCCTGGCGCTGGGCGCGGTGCTGGCGTTGTTTTTTCACCAGGAGGTCTTCGCCTGGTATGCCGGGCTGCTCGGCGACCCGTGACAGGGACCGGCTCGAGGGCCAGGCGAATCGACTCGTCAAGCTCGTCCGGCTCCCCTTCTTCCTCCCGCTGACCGGTTCCTCCTGTATCTAACCGGACCAGCCCCAGTATCTGGCCGATCGCGGCCTGTCCCGCTCATTTTCGTTCACCATGTTCCGTCTTCTGTTGAAGATCGCAGCAAGTCGCGCAGTTCCATCCTGGGTCCCTCTCGAACGGGGCTGGTCAATTCTGTACGCCTCATCCCTCCACGGGCAGGCACGCGTCTTGGAATAGCCCTCGCGCAAGCGCGACTGGCTCACAACAGGGAGGGACGCCATGAATCAAAGAGGCACGAGCTTGGTGGAGTTGGTGATGACGGCCGGCATCGCGGTCCTCCTGGCGGGATCGGCGAGCGTCGGGTTCGTGGCGGCGGCCTCGCGGTATCAGGGCAAGGCCGTGACGACCGAGTTGGCGACGGAACTCCGTACGGCGAGGCAACTGGCGCTGCTCCGTCGCGAGCGGGTGCGAGTCCGGTTCGAGCCGGAGCTCAAGCGCGTGGCCGTCGAGCGTGCGGATCAGCCGGGCGAGATCCTCAGGGAGTACGACTTCCACGACAAAGGCGTGTTCGTGGATCGTCTGTCCAACGGGCCTTCGATTCTGTTCTACCCGAGCGGGCGGGCCGCGACAGCGACAACGATCACGCTCCGCAACGGACAACAGGACCGCTGGCAACTGACGGTCAGCCTGACCGGGAGGGTGGCGGTTCAATGAGTCACGATGTGCCGAGAACCCCGCCGTCCGGCGCCGGCGAGGGCGGGTCCACCTTGATCGAGGTCATGCTCGCCATGATCATTCTGCCTTTCGCCATCCTGGGCGTGATGGGGATGTTCCGTTGGTCGGATCACGGGCTGCAGGTGGGCGCCAACAGTCTGCGCGCCTTGGCGCTGGCCGAGTCGCGCTTGGAAGCCAAGCGGTCGGTCCCTTGGGACCTGCTGCTGGTCGATGATCTCGACTCGGACGGGGTTCCGGAGGTCCGGATGCGGGATGACGGGGCCGGCGCCGACGCGCAGGCGGGGGACGGGATCTATACGGGGGAGACGGAGGTGGACGGGATTCAAATCGTCTGGACGGTCCAGCCGGATCGAGTCGGCCCGATCGCATGCGCCGGGTCGGCGGTGATCCAGGCGCGGGCCGCCTATCCGCTCGGGCAGGGACGGCGGAGCGAGCTCCGGATCGGGACGGTCAGGGCCAACCCCCGGTATCTGGGGGCGACGTGAGGGGACGAACATGGGCGCACGGCGGATGAAACCCAACGCCGGCCTCTGTTTGACCGAGCTGATGATCGCCATGACCGCCGGGGCGGTGGTCCTGTCCGCCATGCTCCAGGCCTTGCAGCACTTCGACCGGCGTCTGGCTGCGCAGCAGACGACCATGGCGCGACACCAGGACCTCCGCATCGGACTGCGGATCCTGGAAGCCGAGCTGCGCCTGGCCGGGACCGGAACCGGACAGGCGGGAACCGCGGTGTTGAGCGCGCAGGTTGAGGAGGTCACGTTTCTAGCCAACCTCGCCGGGCTGACCACGAACCTGATCGAAGCGGCCGTCCCGGGCCAGCAGGAGCTCAAGGTGCAGGACGGGACCGGCTGGTCCAAGGGGAAGCAGATCGTCGTCTGCGGGATCAGTCTGTGCGAAGAGCATCGGCTGGCGCGCGACGGGCGGCGCGGGACGCTCACGTTGACCGAGCCCGTGGGCGCCGCCTTTCTGCTCGGCAGCTCGATCTCGGTGGTCAACCGAGTCCGATACTACCTGGGACGGGACGGGCGGAGCGTGCCGGCCCTCATGCGGCAGGTGGATGGCGGGGCGAATCCGCTCATTGGAGACGTGGCCTCGTTCCGGCTTCGTTATCTGGATCGGGTGGGGAGGCCCGTCCAGGATCCGGCTCTGGTCGCCCGCATCGGGATCGAATTGGCGGTCGGGGATCGCCGGCGCGTCGTCACGAGCGAGGTCGGATTGCGAGCCATGTCGTGACCATGGGGAGGAGACCATGATTGGAAGGCAAGACGGAGCCGCGCTCATCGGAGCGGTGCTGGGGATGGTGATCCTCTCGCTGCTGGGGACCGTGTCGTTGACCCTCGCGATCCACGAGATCGAGGGGAGCAGGGCGGCCCACGAAGATGCGGCCGTCCTGCACCTGGCTGAGGCAGGCTCAGACCTGATCGTCCAGCGGTTCCACGACCCGCAAGCCGGCGGCGACGCCGTGCTCGGTGCCCTTTTCACCAAACGGTACGAGCTTGCGGACGGAACGGCGTCCTTCTTCGATGCCCAGGGGAAATCTCAGTTTGCCGGCTCGCAGGATCATCCCGATTTCATGCTGGACGCGGCCATCCCCGAGCACGATCGGCTGTTGAACGATCCCGCAGTCGGCTGGTTCCGTTCCTTGCGCAGCCTGGGTCGCCTGCTTCGCCTGAAGGTCTACGGGCCGGTCCGGCCCGGGCTCCTCTGCACCGTGGAGGCGACGGCGGGCGTGGGGGGACTGACCAGGACCCTCTCCGTTCAGCTCGGAGCCCGCACGATTCCGCCCCTCAGGGCCGCGGCCCAAATCGGGGGCGCTCCGGACGGAACGGGGACGGAGGAGCCACTGCCGGTGTTGGTCCATTGGGGTGACCTCAAGATGCGGGGGCCCGTGCGGCTCGGCAGACCGGAGGACACACCGATCAAGACCCAGTTGGCGCCCATCAGCGAGCTCTCGTATGCGGACATGATCCAACGGCAGGATCGCTGGCTGGACCTGTTCGTCGGCGGAGAAGCGTTGTTCGATCCGTCCGCATCGGGAATTTCCGGGTCGCCTCCTTCCAACGTGTTTCCGAATCAAGAGCCCTCGCCGGGCTTGCGTGAGGACCGATGGGACTACGCGCTCATGAAACAGTATGCGCTGCTGTACGGGACCTACTACGTGCCTGATCGGGAGGGACTGTTGTACCGGGACGGCAAGGTGGAGCCGGGGCTCGGACTGACGCCGGAAGAGGTCTTCGGATCCGAGGCCGTGGGCGATCACCACGGCCTCGTGTTCGTTGACACGCTTGATCAGCAGCCCCCCGTTCCAGGGAACTTGGCCACCCTGACGATCGAAACCGACTACGCAGAGGGGATCTTCTTCGTGAACGCCCATCTGCGTCTGAAAGCCAGAGGGAACGGGAAGCCGGTTCCGGCGCTCAGTCCGCCGCCGGAGGGAAGCGCGCCGGGCGGTTCGCTGGCCCGTCGAGTGCCGGTCCAGTTGACGGGCATTCACTTCCACGGCGTCTTGTTTACAGCTGGCGACATCGTGATGGAAGGCCAGCCCAGGCTTTTCGGCGCGCTGGTAACCGGAGGGCGAGTCATGAGGGCTTCTCAAACGGCGGGCCCGTTTGAGCTGTGGTTCAATGACGACCTGCGCAGTGGATTGGTCCGAGGGTTTCCCCTGGTCTACGTCGCTCCAGGAACTTTGCAGGAGCGGTCCTGAAAGGGTCGCCCGAAGAGGGCTCCTGAGCCGAAAATTGTCGTTCTTCAACGTCTCCAAGACGGAAGAACCAGCCGAAATTCAAAACTCTTCTTTACAAATCAATACGTTACATGTTCAGATGGCAGCCAGGCCCATCGGCATAGCGCTTGCTGCCGACAGAGGGGTATTGTGGTCGCTACGTGTCATGGTAGGGCTTCCGGTCAGGCGGTGGGTCTTGGGCTTACGAGGACAGACAGGCGTCACCCTCGTCGAGTTGATGACCGTGGTGGCGATCGTCACGATCGCCATGGCGCTCGCCATTCCGAGTTACACGAGATGGAGCGCCGGAGCGGAGTTGAAAGAAGCGCTGCTCGATCTGCATAGCAGCCTCAATCTGGCCCGTATGACGGCGATGAATCGGAACACGACGATCACGGTCACGGTGGCGGTTTCGAGCGGAAGGGTGCGGGCCACCTTCACCGACCCCAACAGCACCTCGGCGGCGTGCCTATCAGACAGTCGGGTGTGCGCCATGCCGACCCTGGTCTTGCCCGCGAAGGTCACCGGAGTAGGGGGAACGACCACGTTCCAGTTCTCCTCACTAGGGCTAAGGGCGGGGGGCGGGACGACGACCCAGTCAATCCAGTTGAGCAACAACCAGGGGGCGACCTACGAAATCCAGGTGACGGCCGCGGGGAAGATCCGCTGGTGCACCAGCTCGCCCTGCGCGTAACGAGAGCAGATGACACGGCGACGCGGCGACAAGGCGACATGGCGAGTGAGTGGAAAGGGGGGGCTTCTCCGCGTCCCCGCGTCTGCGCGTCAAAGCATTCCGCGTTCTGCGTTCTGCGTTGACCAGGGCGGGTTCACCCTGCTGGAGGGGATGCTGGCCCTGCTCGTGCTGTCGGTGGGGCTCCTGGGTATTGCGGCCATGCAGGACATGGCGCTCGGGCGCAACGTAGACGCCAACGAGCTCAACCTGGCCACGAACTTGGCTTCCGAGATGCTGGAGCGGATCAGATTCAACCGGGTCAACGTGACGGCCTATGGAGGGATTGACACGGCGAACACGGCGACCCAGCCTCCCACGTCGCAGCCGATGGCCAGGGGAGACTATGACCAATGGAGGACCAGATTGACGGCCTCCCGTCTCTCCGGCGCACGCGGGCTGGTGACGGTCACCGCGCTCACTCCGACCGAGCTGAGCCAGAGTCGGGTGACGGTTCAGGTACGGTGGAGCGGCACCGTCATCGGCCATTCCGTCTCGTTCAGCACCGTGGTGGCTCCCGAATAACGCGTGACTCGTGACACGTGACGTGTGAAATGTGACGAGAGAACGAAGATGGGCGGGAAACGCCGAGCCATGACATGGCTGCAGATTTCAGGGAGCGCGCGTCACGCGTCACCCGTCACGCGTCACGGCCTTGAAGCCGGCGCGACTCTCGTCGAGCTCATGTTCGGCATGACGATCGCCCTGGTGCTGGTGGGGGCCGGCTATACGGTCATGAACACGAGCCAGCGGGCCGCCACGACCAACGACCAGACCGCGGAGATGCAGGAAAACGCGATGATCGCCATGGAGCTGGTTGCCCGGGATCTGAAGATGGCCGGCTTCGGCGTATCCGGAGCGGTGGGAAACTGCAACAACGCGATCGTGCCGTTGGACAACGTGGCGGGCGGGACCGATATAGGGCCGGACCAGATCTCGCTCGTCGTGCCGACGCTGCTGTCAACGCTGGCGTCCCAACCGTCGAGCCCGGTCACCGCGGTCACGCTCCAGTCGGGAGCGGTGGCGGCAATGTCGCCGGAGGGCTTCGGCGCTGGGGCGTCGATCTCGATCGGCGGGGCCGCTTCGGCGGTCGTGAGCACGATCTCCGGGGACACCCTCAATCTTTCCACCCCGATCGGCGCGCCGGCCGTATTTCCGCCCGGCACGCAGGTCTACTGGCTGCGGTGCATTCGGTACGCGATCGAACGGGCCGACAACACGGTCTGCGGGGGACCGGCGCCGTGCCTCCTCCGAGGCGTGTACGCCACCACCTCCGCCTATCCGGCCTCGGGCGTCAGCGCCGCCAACATGGTCCCGATCGCGGACGGGATCGAGGACATGCAGTTTGCCTACGCCTGCGACGGGTGCAACGGGACCGTGCCGGACGGGATCGTGGACGACCAGAATCTGTCGAACACCTTCGACGCGACGGATTTCATTCCGAACGGCACCCTCTCAACCGTGACGGTGACCAACCCCGACACGATCAGGCTGGTCCGGGTCAGCATCGTAGCCAGACAGGCCCGGCTGGAGACGAGCGACCCTCGGGTGATCTTCTCCGCGCCGGCGAATTTCGTGGCGGAGGACCACAATCCCGCCCAAGATTCTGGCTTCAATTTGACGTCGTACCAGCCGTTCCGCCGACGGCTCCTCACCCGCACGGTCCAGGTCAGGAACGTAGGGCTGTGAGCATGGACGGGGGGGGCGGAGAAAAAGGCGTCGCGCTGGTTACGGTTGTCCTGCTCCTGCTGATTATGACGTTGATCGGGATCGCCTCCATCACCGTGACGGGGATCGGGAGCCGGATGGCCGGTCATGGGCGGACCGGGGAGGCGGGCACGGGCGCTGCGGAAGCCTGTCTGGGGACCGCCGTCAAGATCATCCAGCAGACGATTGATGCGGGCAATTTGCCCAACACGCTTCTGGATAACGCCACCCCCGCGGGCCCGGTGCCTGCCGGCAACTTCTCCGTCTTGGATGCGGAGATCAAGGGAGCGAGCGACAACAATCCCGACGCGGCCGATAGCAGCCCGAACCTCACCATGCAGGTGGACAACTTCACGGTCAACGGCGACATCGACCGGCTCTACGCGACGCCCCGGGCCGGCGGCTCCTTGCAGATGTTTGGCGGGTATGAGGGCATCGCGGGCGGGGCGGCCGGGGGCGGGGTGGACATCATGTATCGCATTGATTGCTCGGCGGCCAATGCTGCGACCGGCACCAGGAGCCGGATCACGGCGGTCTATGCCTGTATGACCACCGGAGAATCGTGCCAGCGAAAACTCTAGGAACGTAGGAGGCGCCACCATGGAACGGCGGGCTCTGAGGGCAAGAGACGAGCGACGGGGAGGCGACGGCTGGCTGGGAGGCCTGCTCTGGATCACCCTGATCTTCCTCGTGGCCGGCACGGCGCTGGTGATTGGGAGCGGAGGGTTCGCCCAGACCACGGGCACGGCCACGACGTTGACCTTTCAGACCGGACAGGTCACGGCCGTGGGGAAGACGACGATCAGAATCAACGCCCGGGAGTACTCCCTGTCCTCCGAGGTGGTGATCAGAGACGACGAGGGAAAGCCGAGAGAATTGAAGGACCTGACGCCCGGTTCCGACGTGAAGTTTCACGTGAAGCGGGACAGTATTGATCAGATCATTCTGCTCCTGCCGAGGTGACGTGCGGGAGAGGAGGGCTCGTACCATGACACGCCACATGCTCGCTCTTGTCGGTTTGTTGTTGGTGTTGCCGGGGAGCTTGGCAGGGCCAACCGACGCCGGCGCGCAGGCGCTGGCCGACTACACCTCCTCTCCGCCGTTCATCAGCAATGCCGTCCCCCCGAACATCCTGCTCCTCTTGGACAACTCCGGGAGCATGAACACCAGGGCCTATGAGACGGCTTTCGACACGAGCAAGGTCTATTACGGGCTGTTCGACCCCTACGAGTGTTATGATTATGGAAGTAACAAGTTCATCCCGGACCCGACCGCCAATCCCTCTTCGCTGAGCACCTGCACCACCTCCCCCTACCTCTGGTCCGGCAATCTGCTCAATTATGCGACGATGCGCCGGATCGACATCGTCAAGTGGGTGATGATGGGCGGGATCTGCTCGGTCGGCGGGCGCGACGCCCAGGGCAACTGCCGGCAGTTGATCGGACAGAACAGCTTCGACGCCTGCTGTCAGGACCAGACCGGTTCGATTACGGTCGCCCAGGCGAGCGGCCGTATGCCGTCCTCCTATATTCCGTCTTCAGGAAACGTCTATTTCCACCTGATGGGCAGCATCAATTCCCTCAAGGGCAGCTTTTGCGTGGACAACGACAGCACGCAGCCGAGCGGCTCGAGTTGCGACGACGGAGGGACCTACGTAGAGACCAACTGGCAGATCCGGGTGGATCTCTTTGAGAACGCCTCCGGCATCATCCAGCAGGTGGGCACCAAGGCCCGCTTCGGTCTCATGGAGTTCAAGTCGTCGGGGGACGGCGGCAAGGTGCTCAGCGACGTGGGCGGCAACGTCACGAGCATGATCACGGCGATCGAGAGCACCACTCCGTCAACCTGGACGCCGCTCGCCGAGTCCCTGTACGAGGGGACCCGCTACTATGCTCAGATCCAGCCCGCCTTTACCAATTCCGACTATTCGTACAACGTGACGAACCGGGACCCCTACTATTTCCAGCAGCCGGAATGGGCCAGCACATCCCAGTACGTGACCTGCTGCAAGAGCTTCGTGATCATTTTCACGGACGGGGAGCCGACCCAGGACCTGAACGTTCCGGACTCGCTCAAGGACTACGCCCATGCCGTGCACGGGACCCACTGTACCGGCGCCGGCTGCTCCGGCCACAGGACCGACTACGGCTCGAACGGGACCCACTACCTGGACGACGTCGCCTACTTCGCCCACACGACGGATTTGCGTCAGGCCACCATTCCAGTCCTCGGGGCCGGTCAGGACTTGTCAGGAAACCAGAACCTGACGATCTATACGTTCTTCGCCTTCGGGAGCGGCTCCGAGATTCTCCAGATGGCGGCCAAGGCCGGGGGATTCGAGGACCGGAACGGCAACAACCTCCCGGACCTGACCGAGGAGTATGACCGGGTCAACAACAATACCGGCGCCGCCGGGGCGGACGGCGTGCCCGATACCTACTTCGAGTCCGATGACGCCGACAAGCTCAAGGATCGTTTGATGGCGGCCATCACCAGCATCCTCCAGCGGAGCGCGTCGGGCACGGCGATCTCGGTCTTGGCCACCTCCTCGACCGGCGACGGCTCCCTGTACCAGGCTTTCTTCTACCCCAGCACGTTCGAAGGGCTGAACGAGGTGAAGTGGACCGGATTCGTCCAGGGGCTGTTCCTGGACTCGTTCGGAAACCTCAGAGAGGACACCAACGCGGACGGCAAGCTGATCCTGACGAACGATTACATCGTCAGGACGCGGTTCGACACGGCAACCGGCGACGTCAAGGTGGACCGATATCGAGACACCGACGGGGACGGGAAGGCCGACACGACGACCCCCTTCGAGACCGTCGGGCTCAAGGAGGTCAAGTCTCTCTGGGAGGCCGGCAGGCGGTTGGCCCTCACGAACGCCGCAGACCGGAAGATCCTGACCTGGGTGGACAGCGACAACGACGGCATCGTGGACGCCGGCGAGCAGATCGCCTTTACGACTACCAATTCGTCTACCCTCTCCCCCTATCTCAGAGCTGGGTCCTCGCCCTTCACCGCCGACAACATCATCAATTTCATCAGGGGCGAGCAGGTCAGCGGTCTGCGCGACCGGCAACTGACCGTCACCGACGACAACGGGGGGAGCGTGCTGAAGGTGTGGAAGCTGGGCGACGTGATGAACTCGACGCCGACGGTCGTCGGCGCCCCCAAGGAGCGCTTCGACATCATCTACGGCGATACCAGCTACACGGATTACTACGTGCAGTACCGGAACCGCCGGATGGTCGCCTACGTGGGCGCCAACGACGGGATGCTGCACGCGTTCAACGCCGGTTTTTACCACCGCGGAGACGACGCCAGCACGACCAGCGTGACCGAGCACGGCTTCTTCACCCGCAACGCCAACGACAACTCGAGCGGGGCCCTGCTGGGCCAGGAGCTGTGGGGCTTCATCCCCCATCAGGCGTTGCCGCACCTCAAGTGGCTCACGCAGACCGACTATACGCATGTGTACTACGTCGATCTGAAGCCCAAGGTCACGGATGCCCGCATCTTCGCGGTGGATGCCGATCATCCGAACGGGTGGGGGACGATCCTGATCGGCGGCATGCGTATGGGGGGGAGCTGCGGTGCCTGCACCGCGAGCACCGGCGGACCCCCGATGACGGTCACCGCGGACTTCGGCAGCGGGTCCGAGACGCGGACCTTCTACACGGCCTACTTCGTGTTGGACATCACGAACCCGGAGAAGGACCCTGTGCTGCTCTGGAGCTTCAGCCAGTCTGACATCGGCCTCTCCACCAGCTATCCGGCAGTGGTGCGCGTGAATCCGTCGACCAGCGGGAAGACCGACAATACGAGCGCGAAGTGGCTGGCGGTCATCGGGTCCGGCATGACCGGCTATGACGGGAGCAGCGCCCAGACGAGCAAGGTTTTCGTGATCGACCTCAAGACGGGACCGATAAGCGCATCAACGGGCCTGAGCCTGGTGTCGTCGTTTTCCACCGGCGACGCCACTTCGTTCATGGGAGACGCGATCTCGCTCGACGCCGACCTGGACTACCGGGCCGACACGGTCTACGCCGGCAACGTCATCAACAACGGGAGCAACCCGACGTGGGCCGGAAAGATGTACCGGCTGACGACCAACAGCGGCAACGTGGACCCGGCCACGTGGGGGGTCGCCTCGGGGACCAGTCGGATTCCCACGGTCCTGCTCGCCACTTTCCCGCCCACGGGGACGACCAAGGTGGGCCCGGTCACCGCGGCGCCGACCGTGTCGGCGGACGACACGAACCACATCTGGGTTTTCTTCGGCACCGGGCGGTTCTACGGGACGAACGACAAGACCAATACGGACACCCAATATTTCTTCGGGGTCAAGGACCCGGTCGTGACCGGAGGCTGCACCCAGTCCAGCCAGACCAATTGCCAGAAGAACAATCTGCTGAACGTCTCGAGCGTGACGGTCTGTGTCGTCTGTGCGACCGGGACCGACCAGGTGTCGGGGATCACGGGCGTGACCACGCTTCTGGGGACGGACACCACCACGACGCTTCAAGGCAAGATCGGTAGTATGGACGGCTGGTATACCACGCTCCCGACGGCGGGAGAGCGTGACGTCAGCACCCCGATCATCGTGGGCGGCACCATTTTCTTCCCCACGTTCATTCCCAACAACGACATCTGCAGCGCGTCGGGGAACGGGATGCTCTACGCGCTGTTCTATCAGACCGGCAGCGCCTACAAGGAATCGGTGATCGGAACCGAGCAGGTGGGCAGCAACACCAACGTGAAACGGTCCATGTCGCTGGGAGTCGGGCTGGCCTCCCAGATGGCCGTCCATATCGGCGCCCAGGGGTCCGGAGCGGCCGGCTCGGGAAGCGGGTCCGGCAGCGCCGGGCGGGTGACGCTGATCGGTCAGTCGAGCACCGGGGTCGTGACCCAGGTTTCCGCAAGCCCGGCCCTGGCTTCCTGGAGCCGGTACGTCTCATGGATGGACCAGCGGAACTGACGACAGGGCTCGGGGCAAGAGGCTCGGGGCTAGGGGCGGATCCCTCTTGCCCCGTGCCCCGTACCCCGCGCCTCTCCGTCCGCCTCTGGCCTCTCGCCTTCATGGCAGCCGCCGTCGCGTTCGGCTGCTCTTCGGAATCCTCGCCGCCCGGCCAGGCCAACGCTCCGTCTCCGGCAGCATCGTCCGGCCCTCGTGCGCAAGGGAACCGTCCGCCGATCGTCCGCTCCGCCGTCATCTCGCCGAATCCGATCCTTCCCGGGGAGTTGGTCCAGGTGCTCGTGGAGGGGGACGATCCGGATGGAGAGCCGGTGACCTACCGTCTCCAGTGGCTGGCCAACAACTTCCCGATCGCCGGAGCGACGCGGCCGGCCCTGATGCCCTCCATGCTCAAGCGCGGGGATCTCTTGTCGGTAGAGGTGGTGCCGTCGGACAGCTTCGGGGAAGGGGCCCCGTACCGGACCGAGGCCCTGCCCTTTCCCAATACTCCTCCCGAAGTGACGCACCTGACCATCCAGCCGGGCGAGCCGAGGCTCGGAGACCGGATCCAGGTCGAGGCGGAAGGCCGGGATGCCGACCAGGATCCGGTGCGGTACACGTTCCGTTGGTTGAGGAACGACCAGCCGATGCAGGAGGGGGAAAGCCCCTCGCTGGAGACGTCCGGCTTCGAGCGGGAGGACGCGATCGCGGTGGAAGTCACGCCTCACGACGAGGCCGGCCCGGGCAAGCCGTTCCGATCCCCGCCGGTGAAAATCCTGAACAACGATCCGGTGATCACCTCGACTCCGCCCGCCGCCGTCGAGCAGGGGCGGTTCGAGTACCGCATAGTCGCCGCTGATCGGGAAGGGGACCCGCTGACCTACGTCCTCGAAGTTGGCCCTCCGGGCATGACGATGGATAGCAAGACCGGCCGGCTGGAATGGCGCCTCCCGGCCGAGACGAAGGGCCGCCATCGGGTCCGCGTGGCGGTTCGCGACAGCCGGAGCGGCTACGCGTTTCAGGAGTTTGACCTGGACCTGACGTCTGGTTCCTGACCCTCCCGCGCCCTTGCTGGCTTCTCCGACGGTCTGTTAGAATGCCCACGATTTCAACCGGGGAGCTGCCCCCGACGACGTGCGCAAGATCAAGTTTCGAGAGGGGACGAACACCGCAAGCCTGTTCGGGTCTCGCGACCTGCACCTCAAGATGATCGAGGAAGATCTCGGGGTGCGGGTGTCGGCTCGCGGGGACGAGGTCGCGCTCGACGGGCCGCCGGATGCCGTGCGGAGGGCCGAGCGCCTTCTGGTCGAGCTTGCCGCGTTGACCGCCGAGGGGTATGAGCTCAAGGCGGAGGACGTGGCGGTCGCGCTGAAAGCCGCTCGCAACGGAGCGGACGTTCCCCTCAGGGATCTCCTCCTCAGCACCGTTCCGATCGCCACCAAGAGACGCTTCGTCGTTCCGAAGTCCGCCGCCCAGAAGACGTATATCGAGGCGATTCAGAAGTTCGACATCGTCATCGGGATCGGTCCGGCTGGGACCGGCAAGACCTACCTGGCCATGGCGATGGCGGTTGCGGCGCTGACGAAGAAAGAGGTGAGCCGCATCATCCTGGCCCGTCCTGCGGTGGAAGCGGGCGAAAAGCTGGGCTTCCTGCCGGGGGACATGTACGCGAAGGTCAACCCCTATCTCCGGCCGCTCTATGACGCGCTCTACGACATGATGGACGTGGAGCGGACCAACCGGCTGATCGAGCGGGGCGAAATCGAGATCGCGCCGCTGGCGTTCATGCGCGGCCGGACGCTCAACGACTCGTTCGTGATCCTGGATGAGGCGCAGAACGCGACCGCGGAGCAGATGAAGATGTTCCTGACCCGCCTCGGGTTCAATTCCAAGGCCGTGGTCACCGGGGACATCACCCAGGTTGACCTCCCGTCCGATCGCGTGTCGGGGCTGATCGAGGCCCGGGAGATCCTGCGGGAGATTCCGGGGATCCAGTTCGTCTATTTCGACGAGCGGGACGTGGTCCGCCATCGCCTGGTCCAGGAGATCATCAAGGCATACGACCGGCACCAGCAGGGGCGCCACGGAGAGAAGCAGGCCGTCGGCCGAGCCGGATGGCCCGGGAGAAGGCTTCGTCCCAGAACGACTCGGCCCGGGTCGGCCGGCGGAGGAGATGAGGGCCATCGGGGCCAGCCCCACTGATGAAGCTGTGGGTGTGGAGCGCGCTCCGCTGCGTCCGGTTCCGATCCCATGCGCTGCAGCAGGTCGTCCACCGCATCCTCGAAGAGGCGGGCGCGCCGGGAGCCGAACTCGGCCTGCTGTTCATCGGCGACCGCCGCATGCGGCGCTTGAACCGCCTGTACCGCGGGCGTGATTATCCCACCGACGTGCTGGCGTTTCCGATGACCCTCACCTACCCCGCCCCCCTTCGAGGGGGAGGACTAGGGAGGGGGGGGCCTCGTGCCCCGCGCCCCGCGCCGGATCTGTTAGGCGACGTGGTGATTTCGCTCCACCGGGCGGCCAGCCAAGCCAGGCAGGCCGGCCATCCCCTCGATCGGGAGATGCTTCAGCTCCTGGTTCACGGGATTCTGCATCTTCTCGGATATGACCACGAACGGGGAGAACGGGAGGCCCGGCGCATGCGCGGGAAGGAGTTGGCGATTCTCCGCTCCCTGACGCCGTTGCCGAAGCTCTTCGAGGCCGATCGCGATAGCGCGCTTGCGAGAAACAGATGAATTGGGTCCAGCGACTGACGCAGGGACTGGCCAAGACCAGGAGCACGGTCCGGAGCAGGCTTGATCGTCTGATCGGCCGGGGGCCCGATCCCTCGGTTCTGGAAGAACTGGAAGCGGCATTGATCCAAGCCGACCTGGGGATCCGGACAGTCCAACGGCTGATGGAGCAGGTGCGGGAGGAGGTCAAGGGCCGCGGCCCGGCGGACGGCGATCGGGTGCTGAAGGTCCTGCAAGAGGCCATCCTCGACCGGCTCAGTCGGTGCGAAGGGGAGCCGATCGAGCGGCTGGTGGACCGGGGGCCTCGGCCCTTCGTCATCCTTGCCGTCGGGATCAACGGGGTGGGCAAGACGACCACCGTGGCGAAGCTGGCGCAGCGATTGCGGCAGGGTGGGAGGACCCCGCTGCTGGTGGCCGGCGATACCTTCCGTGCGGCGGCCATCGAGCAGTTGGAAATCTGGGCCGGGCGCATCGGGGCGGAGGTCGTCCGGCACAAACAGGGGGCCGATCCAGCCGCAGTGGTCTATGACGGGTTGGCCGCGGCCAGGGCCAGGGCAGCCGACGCGGTGCTGATCGATACGGCGGGACGCCTCCACACCAAGATCAATTTGATGGACGAGTTGAAGAAGGTGAAACGGATCCTGGCCCGCGAGCTCCCCGGGGCGCCGCACGAGGCGCTCCTGGTGCTCGATGCGACCGCCGGGCAGAACGCGCTCGCCCAGGCCAGGCAGTTCCACGAGGCGGTCGGCGTGACCGGGATCGCGCTCACCAAGCTGGACGGCACGGCCCGCGGCGGGATCGTCGTCGCGATCGCCGAGGAGTTCAAGATTCCGATCCGCCTGATCGGGGTGGGCGAGGCGGTGGAAGATCTCCAGGACTTCCGCGCCAAGGAATTCGTCGAAGCGCTCTTTGCGCGGGATCCTTCTTCGCCCGTGGCTTGACTGAACGGGGAAAAGAGTCCATAAGGAGCGGCTATGGCCAAAATCCTGGTCGTGGACGACGAGCGGATGATCTGCGATCTGCTGCGGAACGTGCTGACCCGGCACGGCCACGAGGTCACGGTGGCGATGGACGGGCGGGAAGCCGTCGCGCTGTTTCGGGAACACCGGCCCGGCATCACCTTGTTGGATCTGCACATGCCGGAGATGGACGGGATCGCGGTGCTCAAGCAGATCCGGAACCTGGATCCGCTGGCCGCAGTCATGATGTTGACGGGCGGCGGCACCGAGGCGCTGGAGCAGCAGGCCCGTGCGCTCGGGGTCACGGACTTTCTCAAGAAGGGCCATTCGCTCACCGTGTTGGTGGACGCGATGGAGCGGGCCCTGCAGCAATCGTCCCAACCGGCCGCAGCCGCTCGGTCCGGGGATCTCCAGGCGCCTTCGGGCGGTTCCCAGACCCCTCTCGTGCTCGTCGTGGACGACGAGGAAATGATCCGGAGCCTGCTGACGAAGTTCCTGACCCTCAGGGGATACCGGGTCCGCACGGCGCAGAACGGCGTGGAGGCGCTGGCCCAGGTCGGTCAGGAGACGCCCCACATCGTCATCCTCGACATGTACATGCCGGGCATGAACGGGGTGGAAGTGCTGCGCCAGCTCCGCGCCAAGCAATATGCGGGCGGAGTGGTGGCCCTGACGGCCAGCCAGGACGAAAAATTGCTGCAACAAACCCTGGAGCTCGGATCGGTGGATGTCATCGGTAAGCCGGTGGATCTGGAGCGGCTGGAGCTGGTGATCCAGGTCGGGCTGGCGCTGACGGGGCGCTGATCGGGCCGGGGTGCGTCGGGGGCATGGGATTCGACCGGCGGTTCACGCAGGCGCGGCAGACCTGGTCCCTGAGTCTTCTGCTCTTCTTCATCTCGTTCATCTCGACGCCTAGTCCCGAGGCGGGCGCCGCCGGCGGACAGGCGGTGGAGCTGCTTCACCATCGGCTCGCAGTCGAGTTGATTCCCGCCGAGCACCGGCTCATCGCCTCCGACCGACTCGCCCTCAAGGTCGTGGGCAGCCTATCCGAGCCGGTGGTCTTCTCGCTCCATCCGTCACTGCGGGTCACGCGCCTGTCCGAGCGGCGCGGCCAGGACGTGCGGCCCGTGCCGTTCACGGTCCAGCCGTCGCAGGGCGGGAGCGGGCCGGCCCAAGAGCCGATCCAACGGGTCGCCGTCAAGCTGGGGGATGTGACGGCGGGTCAGGTGGTCGTGCTGGAATGGAACTACGAGGGGCCGGTCAACGATCCGCCCCGCGAGCCGCGCCATCTGCGGTTCGTCACGCCGAGCGAGACGGCCGGCCACATCGGCAACGAGGGTGTCTATCTGAGCGGAGAGACCTACTGGTATCCGGCCCCGCCCCGCTCGCTGGCTACCTACGAGCTGCAGGTTACCACGCCCGAGGGGTGGGAGGCGGTCACCCACGGCCGGCAGACCAGGCGGCAGACATCGGGCGGCGTGAAACAGACCGTGACGGCGGAGTGGGCCGTGACCGCTCCCACCGAGGCGCTGACGCTGGTGGCGAACCGGTTCGTAAAGGCCGAACGGGAATGGCGGGACCGGGCCGGCAGCCGGATCGAGATCGCCACGTATCTGTTTCCGGAGGATGCGCACCTAGCGCAGGAGTATCTGGAGGCCTCGGCGCGGTACCTGGACGCCTATGCTGAGCTGCTCGGCCCCTATCCGTTCCCGAAGTTCGCGGTGGTGGAGAATTTCTTCGCCAGCGGGCTCGGGATTCCGTCTTTCACCCTACTCGGTAGCGGCGTCGTGAAGCGGCACTACGTCCAGCCTTTTGCCCTGGGCCACGAGATCGTCCATTCCTGGATCGGCAACTGGGTTTTGAACGACGTGGAGGAGGGGAACTGGGTCGAAGGGCTGACCACCTACCTGGCCAACTATTACTACGACGAGCTCACCGGGAAGCAGGAGCAGGCGCGGGAGCAGCGTCGGATGATGCTGCTGGGCTATGCCGTCTACGTCCGCCCCGACGAGGACTATCCGGTCGCGCGCTTCCGGCACAAGACCGACCAGAGGGACAACGCCATCGGCTACCAGAAGGCCGCAATGGTCTTCCACCAGCTCCGGCGCGAGGTGGGGGAGCAGGCCTTCTGGAGCGGGCTCCGCCGGCTGGTGACGGAACGCGGAGGCGCCTACGCGACGTGGCGCGACCTGGAGCGAATCTTCTCGGCCGCAGGCGGCAAAGACCTCCGGTGGTTCTTCCGACAATGGGTGGAGGAGGCTGGTGCCCCGTCCCTTGCGCTCGTCGAGGCACGGGTGCAGCCGGCCGAATCGGCCGGATCAGCCGGCGGCCCGTTCGCCGTCACGGCCAGGGTCGTGCAGCAGGGCCGGCCCTACCGGCTCCGCCTTCCCGTTTCCGTGACGATGGCGGATGGCCTGAGTCAGACCGTGGATTTGGAAATGGACGGTCCCGAACGGATGCTCAGCGTGACCCTGCCGGCCCGGCCGGTCGGCCTTCGGCTCGATCCGGACTTCGACCTGTTCCGGCGCCTCCCGCGGGAACGGATCCCGCCGATGTTGAACCTCTTTGTCACGGACCGGCAACGGGCCCTGATCGTTCCGGAGGGAGGGGCGGAGACGGAGCGGGCGCCCTATCGTGAGCTGGGCGAGCAGGTCGCCTCGCGCGAAAAGGACATGCAACTCGTGACCAGGGAGACGCCGGCGCCGGAAACCGGCTCGGCCCTGGTCCTGGGCGGGCCTGGGTTGAACCGGGCGGCTGCCTGGGCCGTGCGCGGGTGCGGCGACCTGGTCCGTCTGGCGCCGGACCGGTTCACCGTGGAGGGCAAGACCTATGAGGGGTCCGGGATGGCCCTGTTGGTCACCTGCCGTCGTCCGGACCGGCCGGAGGGGGTCGTGTCCCTATTCTACGGGTTGACTCCTCAGGCGGCTGCCAAGGTCGCCCGGCTGCTCTTCTTTTATGGCTGGCAGAGCTACCTGGTCTTTCGGGATGGGACGATCGTCGCGCGGGGGGACTTTCCCCCTGCGGCCGATGAATTGGAGGTGCGGTTCGAGGCGGTGAAGGGTGAGCGGTGATGGGTGATCGGTAGAAAACGAAAGACGAGGAGCGGACAGACTATGGCACGGACGTTGACAATCGGATTGGTTGGGCTTTTGACGGTATTGCTTTCGCCGGCTCTGGATGATCTTGGCATCCTCCTTCACCGATCACCCATCACCCATCACCCATCACTTCACCGGTCGCTGGCCGCGGAGCCGGCGGAGCGTCACCTGGCCAACGTCCGCCAGCTCACCTTCGGGAACAAGAACGCCGAGGCCTATTTTTCCTTCGGCGGAACCAAGCTCATCTTCCAGTCCACCAACGACTGGAGCCAGGAAGCCGGGGCGCCGTCGAAGGCCGACGGCGGAAAGGCCCTGGGCTGCTACCAGATGTACGTGATGGATCTGGAGAGCGGAACGATCCGGCAGGTGAGCACGGGTCTGGGCGCGACGACCTGCGGCTACTTCTTCCCCGGAGACAGGCGCGTGCTCTACTCCTCCACCCATCTGGTGAGCCCCGCCTGCCCCCCGAAGCCCAAGATCGAGGGCCGGTACCGCTGGGCGCTGGACGACTACGACATCTTTTCCGTCAAGGTGGACGGTCAGCAGATGCAGCGGCTGACGACCACGGCCGGCTACGACGCGGAGGCCACCATCTCGCCGGACGGAAAGACGATCGTCTTCACCTCGATCCGGGACGGCGACCTGGATCTCTACGCGATGAACCTGGACGGCACCCACGTACGCCGGCTCACCGACGAGCTGGGCTACGACGGCGGAGCCTTCTTCTCGCCGGACGGCAGACGGATCGTCTATCGGGCGTCCCATCCGCGCGGGCCGGCGGAGATCGAGCAGTACAAGGCGCTGCTCGCCCAGCGGCTCGTGGAGCCCGGCAACCTGGAAATCTTCGTCATGCAAGCGGACGGCACGGGGAAGCGGCAGGTGACGGCCAACGGGGCGTCCAACTTCGCCCCCTTCTTCCATCCGGACGGACGCCGGATCATCTTCTCGTCGAGCGTCCATCACCGTCCCTCGGACGGCCCGCCCTCCTTCCACCTCTATCTCATCAACGACGACGGGACGGGACTGGAGCAGGTGACGGTCGAGGGCGGGTTCAACAGCTTTCCCATGTTCTCCCCGGACGGGAAGAAGCTGGTCTGGATCTCCGACCGTCACGCGAAGACCCGCGGCGAGTTCAACATCTTCATCGCGGACTGGATTCCATAAAAGGCGTGACAAGTGATGAGTGACAGGTGAAGGGTGAAAACCGATCTCATGCCGTTCCCACGCTTTACCGATCACCCATCACCGATCACCCATCACCCGTCATCCATCATTCGCCTCGTGCCGCTCGCCCTCTGCTGCCTCGCCCTGGCCGGCGCGTTCTGGGGGCTCCTCCAGCTCGACCTGCCCCTGATCCGGTTCATGAGGTCGGTCCACCTGGCCTGGCTGGAACAGGCAGGAGACTGGGCCGGGTGGCTCGGTAGCGGGGCCGTCTTGGCGGGGCTCAGCGCGCTCATGCTGGCCGCGGGGTTCCTGCTCAAGCGGTCTGCGGTCGCGCAGGCCGGCCTCCAGGGGTTGATCGCCCACGGCATCGCGGCTTTGCTGGTGCAAGGGGTGAAGCATTCGATCGGGAGGCCCAGGCCGCGCATGACCCACGCGGGCGAATTCCAGATCAGCCCCTCCTGGGAGAGCGGATTCGACTCGTTCCCCTCCGGCCATGCGGCGGCCGCGTTCGCGGTGGCCTCGGTGATAGCCCGGCGCCTGCCCGCTACGGCCTGGCTGGCCTACGGGCTGGCCGCCGGGGTGGCGGTGAGCCGGGTGGTCCGCGGCTCGCACTTCCCCTCCGATGTCCTCGCCGGGACCCTGCTCGGCTGCCTCGTCGGCTACGTGGTCGCGCGCCCGTTGCGGGACTGGCGCCGTTCCTTGGACGAGGCCCTGCTCGCCGCCACCCCCTACGTGGTCGGCGCCTTCGCCCTGGTCTGGACTGTCACGCGGGCCTCGCCGGATGAAGCGACGAACCAGGGCCTGGTCGCGGGAGGGCTGCTCGCAATCGCTATTGGAATGGGAAGCCGGCTCTACGAGGCCTGTCGGCCCGGAAGACGGTTCCTCTCGCTGCCCGAGGCCAACATCGCAATCGGCATCGGGCTGGCGCTGACCACGGCCTCGCTGCTGGCGACGGCCCTGGCCGTGCTGGCGGGCCTGGCCCGTTGGCTCGTGCGGGACCGGATGCGGACCGACCCTGCGTCATCGGGAACGGCCAGAAGCGTCTCCCGCTCGCTCCCGTTCGAGGGGGCGCTCCTTCTCCTCCTTCTTTTGGCCGTCCTCTCCATCCAGGGCGTGAAGGGCCTGCTTCCGCTCCTCTGAATCGGACCGCAGGGCCGCGTGGTTGACAGGGCCTTGGTTCCGGTGTATACAAAGCGACGACAGGACAGCGACGGGTGATGGAGTTCACCCCAACTGCCGAGGCCCGTGCGGGCGATCGGCTGATGACTCCTACTGGCGTGGCGCCGGTAGGAGTTTTTTTTATTTTGGAGCAGACGAAGGAAGACGCGACCAATCATCCAGCGAAGGGGGTCCCATGAAAGGGAGGGCGGAGTCGGTTGGTCTAGTTGCCTTGGTCATGTGGAGCTGTTCGGCGGTGCCGCTTGGCGGATTGCCCTATCCGGTTGGCACCGGGATCGCGTTCGCGGGATCGGATGCGTTTTCCGTCGAACCGCTTCCCAAGGACCCGAAGGAGTTCCGCAGGCAGGTGGACCAGATCGTCGGCAAAGCGGATAGCCTGATCGGGAAGTTGAAAGCCAACCCCAAGGCGGCCGCGGCGGTTCTGGATCTGGTTCAGACCAGGGACAACATTCTGCGGGAGGTCGTCAAAGTCGAGGGGACTCCCGACGGTTCGAAGTGGACGTTCAACGAGATGCGCGACAGCGTGGGAGCCATGCTCAAGCTGTTGAAGGACCAGTACGACAAGGCGTCAAGCCTGGGCGGCTAGCCGCGTCGCGTTGGAATCGGTCGCACCACGACTCTGATCGGGTGATGGGGTTCACCTGAACCGCCGGGGCCGGGAACGGGCCGCCGGCTGATGACTCCTACCAGCGTGTCGCGCGGTAGGAGTTTTTTTGTTCTGAAGGAGGGGGCCCATGACCGGAGGGGACCTGATCGCGCACCTTGCAAAGCTCAGCCAAGTGCTGGAGGCGATGGGCCCGAGCTTCTCCGGAATCGCAGGCAGGGCCGAGGAACTCCGCGTGCGTCTGGATGAGGCGCGCTTGAGACTGGCCGTACTTGGGCAGTTCAAGCGGGGCAAGAGCAGCCTGCTCAACGCCTTGCTCGGAGAGCCGATCCTTCCGACGGGCGTGCTCCCGCTCACCGCGCTCCCGACGTTCCTGCGGCGCGGATCGGAACGGCTGGTTCGGGTCACGCTGGCTCACGGCTGGTGTAAGCGCGTGACCGGCTCCGTGGAGACGCTGTCCCAGGTCCTGGCGCACTATGCAACTGAGCAGGGGAATCCAGGCAACCGGCTTGGGGTCGCGCAGGTCGAAGTCGAGCATCCAGGTTCACTCCTCGCAGACGGGGTCGAGATCGTTGACACGCCCGGGATCGGCTCCACGGTGCTCCAGAACACGAGGACGGCAAAAGCCGTCCTGCCGGCGTGCGACGCGGCGATCTTCGTCCTGTCGCCCGATCCGCCCATTACGGAGGTGGAAGTCGAGTTTCTCAGATCGGTCAAAGAGGCGGCGGCCAAGACCGTGTTTGTGGTCAACAAGGCGGACCGGCTCTCTCCAGCCGATCGGCAGGAACTCGTGACATTCCTGCGCAGGGTCCTGCACGAGCAGGCCGGGTTCTCGCAAGAGGAGGTGCTGTTCTTCATCTCCGCTCAAATGGCGTTGCAAGGCCAGGCGACCCGTGACGAGGCCATCCGACGGCAGAGCGGAATCGGCGAGCTGAGCACCTATCTGAAAGAGTTCCTGTTGACCGGCAAACGCACGGTGTTGGAAGAGGCGACCAGGCGCAAGGGGGCGCGGTTGATCCGGGAGGCCCTGTTTGCCTTCGATCTGAGGCAAAAGGCGGCGGAGCTCCCGCGCCGCGAGCTGGAACGGCGATCGGAGCGGTTCGACGCGCACCTGACCAGGATGACCCTGGAACGGACGTACCTCCGCGACCGGGTCGCCGGGGATCGCCGGCGGGTACTGGAGCAGGTGGACAGGCGGGCCGAGGAACTGGCGAGGCGGCTGCGCGAGGGCCTGACGTCTTACGTCGAGCGGACACGCGAACGGGCCGGTCGGGGTCTGGGGCCGAAGCGACTGCACCGGCTGATCAAGACCGCGCTGGCCGAGGAGGTGGAGCGGGTGTTCAAGGGGGCGGAAGGGGAACTGACGGCTGAGGCGCAGGCCATGGTCCGATCCATCGAGGAGGCTCACTGCCGCGAGATCGAGGGGCTGCTCCATCGCGTCCGACAGACCGCGGCGGACCTGTTCGAAGTGCCCTGTCTGGAAGGGGTCGTGCTGGATCGCTTGGAGGCTCACAGGGAGGCTCGAATCGCCACGCAGCGGTGGGTGACCTCGTTCGGCGAGGAGGCCTCCTCGTGGCTGGTCGGGTTCTTGCCTCAGTCGCTTCAGGCCGCGCGGCTCGACAGGCGGTTGCGGGAGGAGCTGGACTATCTCGTCGCGCGCAACATCGAGGATCTGCGCTGGGCCTTGGTGCAGAACGCTCAGGACGCGTTCCGCCTGTTTCAGGAACGGATCGTGACGCAGTTGGACTCCGCGGTCGAGACGATCCGAACGGCGATCCGGACGGTGTTGACCCGTCAGGCCGATCGGGAGGCGGAGCAGGCAACGGACCTGGAAAGGCTGGCGAGAGACCGTCAAAGCTTGGAGCGGTTGCTTTCGACCCTTATGCCGGGACATCGGGCCGATGCCGACGGAAACCCGCTATGAGTGATTGAGAGGTCCTTCGCATGCTGACCGACGGCCAACGATCGTTCCTGGGGGTCGTGATCACGATGATCGAAGAGAAGATGAAGGCCGTCGAGTGGCGGATGGCCCATCCGGAGGAGCAGGGGCTGACGTTCGAAATCCGGAACGACCTGACCCCGGACATGGCCGGCGCGCTGCACACGAGGGTGGAAGCCGTCTACGCGTTGGTCCGCGTGGTCCGCGATCGCCTGATGCTGCCGAGGGAGGTCCGCTATGCGACCAGGGACATCCTGAAAGGGCTCCCGCAGCTCTGGGTTGCCCTGCAAGAGAGCGACAGCAAGAGCCTCGGGCGGTACGGGTCCGTTGATCCGGCCCTCGGTCCCGTGCTCGATCCCAGGATCGGAACGCTCGCCTGCCTGCTCTCGGAGCTTCAGGATATCGTGTTGCCGGGCGATCAGGAGCGGTCGTCGTCTGGCGAGGTCCCAAAGCGTGGCTGATTCACGGCCGGAGACGACCGGGGCGGAGCGGCTCATCGGGCGGGACCGGATCGTGGCGCTTCTGGTCAGGCTGCTGAGTCACGGCAAATCCGCGCTGTTGGTCGGCCCCGAAGGCATCGGCAAGACGGCGGTCCTGCAAACGGTCACAGCTCGTATCCAGCGCGAACCGGGGATGCCCAGGCCGGTCTATTGCGAGCGGGTCGGGGCCTTGAAGGAGCTGCTGGCCGGGATCGCCGAAGCCATTGCGCAGGAAGCTCCCGGTTTCCGCGCTAAGAGGCCCGGAGCCCTTCGACTCTGGACCAGGGGGAAGCTGAGGCGGCTGGTCGTTCCGCATCTTCTCACCGGACGGTATGCGCTGTTCCTGGATCACGTCGTGCCGGTGCACGGTCCGGTCGAGCGGTTTCTGGAGAGTATGGTGGACATGGGACGGGTCCCCATCATTGCGGCAGCGCGATCGCTCGATCCCGGCGCGACCGGCAGGCTCTGGTGGGTGGGCTGGCACTTTGAACGGGTCGAGATCGCGCCGCTGACGCCGCTCCAGTCGAGGCGGCTGATCGAACAGACGCTCGACGCGACGGGGCTCGCCTTGCCCGATCGCGAGGCCTTCGTTCGGGAGTTGGCTCGGCGAGCCGAGGGGAATCCCCGGCTGATCACCCGCCTCTGCCGGATGGCCGGCTCGCCGAAGTATCGGGTCGGCGGGGGAACCAGCCTGGATCTTCTGCTTCTGGATAACAGAATCCATGCTCTGCACGCATCCATCGAGATGGCACGAGTCGAAGAGAGAAGCCCGAGATGGAATTGACCTGGCAAGTGGCGGCGCTCTGGGTCGGAATGGCGCTGCTCGCGACCCTGATCTCGGTCCGGGTCGGGATGTCGGTCGCGCTGGCGGAGATTTGCGTCGGGATCGCCGGGGGGAACCTGATCGGGCTGCACCCGACGCCGTGGATCGACTTTCTCGCCGCGGTCGGCAGCGTGCTCCTGACCTTTCTGGCCGGCGCCGAGATAGACCTGGCGGTGCTCCGGAGCAAATGGAGGGAAACGGTCGGAATCGGCGCGGCCTCGTTTCTCGCCCCGTTCCTGGGCGCCATGGCCTATGCCTACTGGGTCGCCGGCTGGTCGCTGCCGGCGGCGCAGATCGCCGGCATCGCCCTCTCCACGACCTCGGTCGCCGTCGTCTACGCGGTCATGGTGGAGCGGGGGTACAACGACACCGACCTGGGACGGGTGATCCTGGCCGCCTGCTTCATCACGGATTTGGGAACGGTGCTGGCGCTCGGCCTGATCTTCGCCCGCTACGACTGGTGGCTGGTGGCGTTCGCGCTCGTCACGGCCGCGACCCTGTGGAAGCTGCCGGCGGTTGCGGCCTGGTTTTTCGACCTGGTCGGGTCCCGCATCAGCGAGCCGGAGACGAAGTTCATCCTCGTGGTGCTCTTCGCCCTCGGCGCGCTGGCGACGGCGGCGCAGAGCGAAGCGGTGCTCCCGGCCTACCTGGTCGGCATGGTGCTGGCGCCGCTGTTCCTGGCGAACCGGACCCTGGCTCAACGTATGCGGGTGATCGCGTTCGCGGTCCTCACCCCGTTCTATTTCCTCAAGGCGGGCGCGCTGGTGAGTCTCAAGGCGGCCTTGGCCGGGGCCGCCCTGATCGGGGTGCTGCTGGCCGTGAAGATGGCCACCAAGTTCATCGGGGTCTGGCCGCTCGCGTACGGGTTCCGGTTCGGCCGGCGCGAGGCCGGCTATACGACCCTGCTCATGTCCACGGGGTTGACCTTCGGCACGATCTCGGCGCTCTATGGGGTCAGCCACAGCCTGATCACGCAGGAGCAGTACGCGGTCCTGGTCGCGGTCGTGATTCTGAGCGCGATCGTCCCGACGCTGATCGCCGAACGGTGGTTCGATCCCGGCGGCGCCCCGGCGGAGGAGCAACTCGCCAGGCGGGCGACGGATCGCGCGCCGGTCAGGAGCGCCGAGGAGCGGGTCGGCGCCGATTGACGGGAAGGAGGGCCTGCGCATGTTCCGTAAGATCCTGGTTGCGAACGACGGCTCGGAGGGGGCGAAGAAGGCGGTCCACGCGGCCGCCGACTTGGCCAGGCACTACGAAGCGGATCTGCACTCCATTTCGGTCGAAGAGCATCTCCCGCACTATGCGGCCACGGTGGGGGAGGTGGTGGAGGCGAAGCAGGAGTCGGCCGACTATTTCCGCCGGGTCGGCATCGAAGCCGCGCTGATCGCGGAGGCGCACGGCGTGAAGCTCCATCCCCATGTCGTGCCCGGCCACGAGGTGGAGGCGATCGTGACCTTCGCCAAGGACCACGGGTTCGACCTGCTGGTCATCGGCTTCATGGGCCACTCCAAGATCTTCGGCCGGATCTGGGGCAGCACGTCCCAGAATCTGGCGCGGCTCTCGCCCTGCACCGTCATGGTCGTGAAGTGACGAACGATCGCGCCGACCTGCTCAGGATGACCGCCCGCCGGCTGCGGCTGTTCCTGAGGCTCGAATGGAAGATTCTCGCCATCATCTTCGCGTACGCGGTCGCGATCGGGCTGTTCTCGCTGATCGTGCCGCTCACCGTGCAGGAACTGGTCAGCACGTTCTCCTTCGCGGTGCAGCCGGTCATGATCGTCACGCTGGCCTCGGTCATGCTCGCCATGCTGCTCGTGATCGCCGCCTTCCGCGTGCTCCAGGCCCGCGCGGTGGAGATCCTGATCCAGCGGCTCTACGCCAGGATTTCCCTCTCGTTCACCGAAGCCATGTTCCGCCTGGACGAAGAGCATTTCCTGCCGCACCACGCGAACTATTTTCTGGAGGCGGAGCTGATGCCCAGGGCGTTGCTGGCCCTGCTGGCCGATCTGCTCAACGTGACGGTCGTCGGCAGCATCGGGATGACGATGCTGGTGCTGTATCACCCCTATTTCGTCCTGTACAACGCGGTGCTCCTGACGGGGTTCGCGGTGCTGCTGACCCTGCTCGGGCGCGGCGGATTGCTGATCACCCTCGACGTGTCCCACTGCCATTATCGCCTGTTCAACTGGCTGCAGAACATCGCCCACAATCTGCCCCACCTGAAGGCCGCCGCCAGCGGCCCGCTGCTGATGGGCAAGACGGACGAGCTCGCGCGGGCCTACGTGATGACGAGAAAAACCCGGTCCGACATCCTGACCGGACGGCAATATAAAGGCGCCGCCATCTGGCAGGCCTTCGGCCACAGCGGGCTCGTGGCGATGGCGGGCTGGCTGGTCGCGGCGGGCGAGTTGACCGTGGGGCAGTTTGCCGCGGCCGAAGTGGTCGTCGGCAACCTGTTGATCAACATGGACATCCTCGCGCGCCGGATGTACGCGCTCTACTACGTGTTCGCCTCGTTCGAGGAGATGGCCGGCCTCCTGTCGCTCCCCAAGAAGCTGGAAACGGGCCGGTGGACGGCCTCGAAGGACGAGCTGGAACAGCAGGGGGTCCGGATCGCCGGCAAGGACCTCGCGTTCGGCGAGCCCGGCGGCCCGCCGCTGTTTTCGGGGGTCAACCTGGACGTGATGCCCGGAGAGAAAGTCGCGATCCTGACCGGCACGAGCACGAGCAAGACGGCGCTGGCCCAGGTGCTGGCCGGCCTGTACGTGCCGACCGCGGGCGTCGTCCGGTACAACGACGTGGACCTCCGCCTGTGGAGCAGGGAGTCGCTCAACGCCTGCCGGGGGCTGGTGCTGGACTCGCATCCGTCGCTGCTGGACGGGACGCTCGAAGAGAACGTCTCGCTCGGACGCCCGGAGGTCTCCTATCACGACGTCCGGTGGGCGCTGCGGTTCGCGGAGCTGGACGAGGAGGTGGACGCGCTCCCGATGGGGCTTCGGACGCCGGTGACGGGACACGGGAGGACGTTCACGGTCAGCCAGATTCTGCGTCTGCTCGTCGCGCGGGCGATCGTCATCCGCCCGCAGGTGCTGATCTTCGACGGCACCCTGCACAGCATGCTCCCGGCGAAGCAGGAGACGATCCTCCGGCGGCTGTGCGCGAAGGAAGAGCCCTGGTCCGTGATCTTCGTCTCGAACGATCCCGTCCTGCTCCCCATGGTGGACCGGCGCATCCTGCTCGACTAGCCCGCATGATTCCTGGCGGGAGCATGCGCCGGGGGCGAGCCGATCAGGGGCCGAGCGGACCGTGGGGCCCGAGCTTGGGCACGGGTGGGGTCGCCGGCAGACCCTTGACCATCGGCTCGTTGGCCAGGAGGCTGTAGCCGAACCGTTCCAGGATCACGGGAAAGCCGGCCGCCTCCGCCGGCAGGTTCGGCTTCATGCGGGAGGGGAGCAGGATCATCGTCCGGCCCGGTTGGGCGAGGTGCCGGCGCAACTGGTCCTCCTGGCCGGCGGGAACGAAGACGATCCTCCGTTTGGCGTAGAAGGTCAGCGAGGGGCGGGTGACGCCGTAGGCGATCAGCCGGTCGCCGGACTCGAGGTTCAGCCCCGCCGCATAGGCCAGCTCCTGGGGCGGGGCGATGAAATACCGGTTCACGCGCGGCAGGGTGACCAGCAGGGTCATGAGCAGGACCAGGGCCAGGGTGGCGCCCGCCATCCAGAAAGCGGCGGGTCGCCGCTGCTCCGACAGGCCGTAGTAGGCCACGCCGGCCGATCCGAGCAGGAAGATGAAGCCCGCCGCCGGCGGCCCCATCCCCGGATCAACCTGGGGAGCGATCGGGAATTCCTTGGCGACCTGCTCGATGAACGAGGAGTAGAGGGCCGGCGCCGCCGCCAGGACGAACCCCAGCAGATAGCCCAGGCCGGTCATCAGGTGAATGGAGGCCCGGACGCCGCGCGTGGCCGGATCGGTCAGGCAGCGGTTCCAGTAGGAGGCGCACAGGATCGCGGCGGCCGGGAAGAGCGGGCCAAGGTAATGGGGCAGCCGCGTCGCGGACAGGCTGAAGAACAGGAACCCGGCCGCCAGCCAGAGGGCGGCGAAGAGCTCCAGCTCCTGCGGAGCTGGCGGGCTAGAGGCAAGGGGCGAGGGGCGAGGGGAAATCTTACTTTCCCCCTCGCGCCTCGCGCCTCTAGCCTCGCGCCAGCTTTTGAACGCGTCGTACAGGGCGAACGGCAGCAGCCCACTCCACGGAAAGAAACCGAGCAAGAGCACGGGAACATAGAAGAAGACCGTGCCCCCGTGCCCCTCCATGGCGCCCAGGAACCGGCTGACCGTGTCGGCCTGGGCCGACGCGGTGTAGCGGGCGCCGTGGATGGCCAGCATGGCGAGGTACCAGGGGAGGGCCAGGCTCAGGAACAGCAGCGTGCCCGCCAGCGGAAAGCCGCGGCGCCCGAATTCCTTCCACCGGCGCACGAGCGTCAGGTAGGGGACGACGGCCAGCAGAGGGACGGCCAGGCCGATCGGCCCCTTCGTGAGCGTGCCGAGCCCCATCCCCGCGTAGAAGAGCCAGAGAAAATGGCGCTGCGCCCCTTCCCCGTGCAGGCCCAGCCAGAAGCCGAACAGCGACAGAGTCGTCCAGAGGATCAACACGCCGTCCGTCAGCGCCATGTGCCCGATCGCCAGGATCTCCACGTTCAGCAGCAGCATCAGCCCGCCCATGAGCCCGAAGACCGGGCCGCGCACCCGGGTCAGAAATCCGTACTGGAGCAGGACGAGCGCGATCCCGCTCAGGGCGGAGGGCAGGCGGGCCGTGAACTCGCTCACGCCCAGGAGCTTGTAGGAGGCCCCCATCAGCCAGTAGACGAAGGCCGGTTTCGCGAAGCGGGGTTCGTAGTTGAAGGTCGGGCTGATCCAGTCCCCGGTCTCGACCATCTCCCGGGCGGCTTCGGCGTTCCGCCCTTCGTCCCGGTCGGTCAGGCCGAGCGAGCCGAGGCCGAGGAAGAACAGGAGGCAGGCCAGTAGCAGAAGAAGAACGGGTGATGGGTGATGGGTGATGGGTGACGAGACCGTCTCCGTGGCGCCTGCACCTGTCACGCGTCACCCTTCACGCGTCACGCCGTCGTTGCCGCGGCGGATCAGCATGAGGTTGCGGAGATACACGACGGCGCCGACGCTCTGGCCGGCGATGAAGACCGGATCCCTCCGGTAGATGGCGTAGGCCAGGGTGATGAGCCCGCCGATCAGGCTCATGTACCAGAAGGCCAGCGGCACCCGGCTCTCCGCGCTCCGCTCCGAGGCGATCCACTGGACGACCCAGCGCATGAAAAACAGGCCCTGGCCGAAGAAGCCGACGCCGAGCCAGATGGCTTCAATGGTGGTCATAAAAATAGGCGAGAGGCGAGGGGCTAGAGGCGAGAGGAGTTTCGCCTCGCTTGGATGAGCCGGCCAATCCTTTTGCCCAGGGTCTCATATTCTTTTTCAAGCGTCTCATACATTGCCTTGCTGAGGCGCCCCGATTCATGCGTGATTTGGAGCTGCGTGCGCAACTCGGCGACTGAGCCTTTCGCAATGCAGAAATATCGAATCGATTCTTTGTCGGTGCTGCGTTCGTCCCCTTCGGCAATGTTACTGGCTACGCTTACCGCGCTGCGCCGTATCTGGTCTCTAAGGCCGAAGTCCAGATCCTTGAAATCTTCATCGGATGCTCGATAAATCAGCACAGCGAGGTCCTTTGCCTTCTGCCAGACGGCCAAATCTTTGAACCCCTTCTTACCCATCTTGCCGGAAGGCCTTGTCCCTCTAGCCCCGCACCTCCCGCCCCGTGCCTTCCCCTTTGAGGCGTCCCTCGCCCCTTGCCTCTTGCCCCTCGCCTGGAGCGAAGCGATAACGTAAAATTCGGCCCTGCATCCACCGCACCGCGACGAGGTCGTAGAGGCTCTTGAAGAGCCGGTTCCCGATCCCGTACTTGGAGCGGCCGTGCGCGCGGGGGAAGTGGTGCACGGGCACCTCGGCGACCGTGAACCCGTGCATCTGCGCCAGGGCGGGAAAGAAACGATGCATGCCCTCGAACAGGGGGAGCCGCTCGATCACGGCCCGCCGGAAGACCTTCAGGGAGCAGCCCGTGTCGTGCACCCGGTCCCCCGTCACGAGGCCGCGGACGAGGTACGCCACACGGGACGAGAGCCTCCGCACCCAACTGTCGTGACGGTGCTTCCGCCAGCCGCAGACCAGGTCGTACTGGGCGGCCAGGGGGAGCAGGCTGGGAATGTCCGCCGGATCGAACTGCAGGTCGCCGTCCATCGTGACGATCAACCCGCCGGCGGCGTGCCGGAACCCGGCGTCGAAGGCCGAGGTCTGGCCGTAGTTGCGGTCGAAGTGCAGGACGTTGACCTCCCGGTGCTGCCGGGCGAGCGCGTCGAGGAGCGGTCCGCTGCCGTCGGTGCTGCCGTCGTCCACGTACAGGATTTCGAACGGCGCGCGGCTGGACTCTTCGCGCGAGCCGAGCACCTTGAGAAGCCCTTCGGTCAGGGGGGGCAGATTGTCCCGCTCGTCCTTGATGGGGATGACGACGGACACCCACGGGCGGGTCGGTGCGGTCATGATGAGCGGCATTCTACAGGAGAGTCTGGAGAGGGGTCAAACGAGTCACGAGTAAAACAGGCTCGTGGCGAGAGGCCCGGGGCGAGGGGACGGATCGAAAACCTCTAGCCTCGCGCCCCGTGCCCCTAGCCTGAGTGACGCGTCACTTGTCACGCGTCACGGGGGCGGACTGAGCCACGGAAAACCGCATGGTGCCCATGAGGCTCAACTGGTTCACCTGGAATCCCACGTGGATCTCCACCTTGTATCGGCCCGGTTTCCAGCCGCCGGACGGGGCCTGGAGCCTGATGTAGCCGGTGTCGTCCTCCAGGGTCAGGTGCATGGCGTCCTGGGCGATCACCTTGGCCGGGTCCAGGTCGGGCACCGCCTCGGGGTAGCAGAGACCGGAGACCTGGAACGACTGGTAGTGGGGATAGACGCTGAACACGACGTAGACCGCCGGATCGTCCGACCGGAAGACGTCGCCTGGGTTGACCGGCACGATCTCGAAGCTCCGATGAAAGCCCATCTCCTCTTCGAAGCCCTTCGCCATCTGGATCGTGCGGAACAGCCCTTCGGGCGGGGCGTTGTAGTCGTAGGGCTTGTCTCTCGGCTGGCTTTGGAACTGCTCGATTGGCACGTCCCGGGTGAGCGGGGGATCGTCGGCCTGCCCCGGCGCGGCGGCGGCCAGGCAGGCGAGCTGACAAGCAAAGAGGACGGGCCGGACAATGCGTGGGTTCATGCGCAGTTTATTTACAGATACACAGGCGGACCCTGGGCTGTCAATCGGCGCCCGTCGCCGACCACCCGTCACTCGTCACGGTCTCACGGGCGGTTGCGGGGACTTCCGAGGGTTTGCTAGAATCGCGCCCCCACGGGCAGGAGGCCGATGGCGACGCACAGCAAAAAAAATCCCGACGCCCTGCCCCAGCTCATCGGCGAATTCAAGCCGGTGGACGAGTGGCAGGCGCACGTCGGCCAGATCTTCTACGGCCTGCTGGGCGGGCGCGTCCGCGACTACTACCAGACGTTCGGCACGGCCGATTACCGGCTCGCGCACGCGCTGGCCGCCGACTATTTCGAAAGGGTCGTGAAGCGTGATGCGTTACACGTGACGCGTGAGGAGAGCCGTCACCCTTCACCTGTCACGCGTCACGCGCCACCCCTCACGGTCATGGAATGGGGCTGCGGGAACGGCAACCTGGCCGCCTGTTTCCTCACGCACCTCAAGACCCTGGACAAGGAAGGGACAGTCTATCCCCGGATCCGGTACGTCCTGGTGGACAGCCAGCCGGCCATCATGGAAGCGGCCCGGACCCATCCGGATCTGGCGCCCCATCTGGAGCGCGTCGAGACCCTCTGCGCCGGCGCGGACAACCTCGCTTCCGTCCGGAGCGGGACGGTGGATCGCATCTTCTGCAACGAGCTGTGGAACGAGCTGCCCACCAAGCTGATGCTCCGAAAGGGCACGGAGATCGAAGAGGAGCACCTCCGGCCCAACCTGAGCGAAGCCAAGCACGCGGCCATCGCCGACTGGTCCGGCTTCATCCGGGCCTTCGAAGAGAAGGACGTCCAGGCGCTGCGCGCGTTCCCCCCCTTCCTCGAGGACATCATCTGGGAGCGGGAATATCACAAGACGGAATGGAAGTCGGTCCCCTACCGGAAGACGATCACGGAATTCCTCAAGAAGATTGACGAGCAGGTCCTGGTGCCGGTGAACCTGGGCGCCTTCGGGACCGTCAAGGAGGCCGTGCGTCTCCTGGCTCCCGATGCCGCGGGGTTCAGCAGCTTCGACGCGGGCACCCGGGACCTGAAGGTGCTGAACGATCCGGAGAAGCCCTGTTACGGGCTCTTCGGGGGGCAATACAGCTTCATGGTGAACTTTGCGCTCGTGGAGGCCGTGGCCGGGCACCTGGGGCTGGCCGACGTGACGATCGAAGCCCAGAACGAGTTCGTCGGGCGGAGCCTGGGCACCAACGTGCTGACCCTGATGGATCTGCTGGCGACCTATCCCTCGGCGGGGACCCTCAAGCCCTGGGAGCGGGACCGGCTCGTCGTGAAGACGATCCGGGTGCTGAACGAGCACTACCGGAGCCCCTACGAGCGGAAGATCGAGTTCCCGCTCGCCCAGGAGACGCCCCGGGAGGAGCGGGAGCTCCTGGAAGGCTTGCTGCAGTCGTTGAAGCGGGACGGGGTGCCGGACACGGTTGCCTATCTCAGCGAGGAAGAGCTCCTGGCGGCCATGCCGGGCCTGGAAGGCCTGGGGTACGAGCCGGACCTGGTCAAGGCCGCCCTCCGATTTCCCCAGCAGCCCGTGGACTATTACCACTTCTCTTTCGCCCCTGTTAAGATGAAGAACACATAGGAAAAGGGCGTGGAGGGGGAGGGGGCCGAGGCTCCAGGCGGTTGGCCCGCCGGCGGCTATTTTGGCGGAGTCCTCAAATTTTCTTGACATGTTTCGCGATTTTTTTGTACCCTCACACCGCCGACGGGGTGACAGGTTTCTCCGCGAGCCGGGTAACTTGCGGTAGGGACGAAAAAATCCTTCGTGACGACCAGAGGGTGGCATGTTCGGCTCGTTCGGATGGATGGAGCTCCTGCTGATTTTGATCATCGTGCTCATTATCTTCGGCGCGGGCAAGATCCCGCAGCTCGGGGAGGGATTGGGCAAGGCGATCAAGGGGTTCAAGAAGGCCGTCCACGAGCCGGAGCCGGTGGACGTGACGGCGGCGCCCGCCCCGCAGGAGCAGGCGGCCCAACCGGCCCCGCCGCAGCAGTTGGCCGAGTCGGCGCCCGGGCAGCCGGCCCAGCCGGCGCCGGCGAACGCGCAGCAGAAGCAAGGCTAGGGGCGCGGGGCCCGAGGCGAGCGGTACGAGAGAAGGATTTGGGAGGTGGCGTTGGAGTGGGGGGAGAGAGGCTCGGGAGGACGCGGGTTCGGTGTGGGCGTCTCCTCTAGCCCCTCGCCTCGAGCCCCTCGCCTGAAAAAAGATGTTTGGTCTTGGAGCCGGCGAGGTTCTGGTCATCCTGATTATCGCGTTTCTCCTGTTCGGGCCGAGGCAGCTCCCGGAGGTCGGACGGCAGGTCGGCAAGGCGGTCAAGGGGCTCAAAGAAACGGCGGATGACCTGCGGAAGTCCGTGGAGCCGGAGATCAACTTGATCCAGCAGGAGGTCAAGATGGTCGAGCAGGACTTCCAGGCCTCGGTCAAGGAAGCGGAAGAGGAAATTGACAAGGTCTCCAAACCCGACCAGGGAGTCGAGCAGCGGACGGCAAATAGCTAGGCGGGACCGAAAAACCTCATGCCGGCTACGCTTGAAGAGAGGGTCGCCTATCTCGAGGGGAAAGTTGAAGAGCACTCACGGGGGTATGCTGACATCCGGGAAGGCTTGCAGAGCCTGGAACAACGGTTGACCTTCCTGGATCAGAAGGTGGACCGCTCTCGTGAAGAATTGGCCGCGCGGATTGACGCATCGGACCATCGCCTGAGTGGCCGCATTGACTCCTTGGACCAGAAGGTTTCGACTCAGTTCAGATGGCTGGTCGGGATTCAGTTCATGGTGTTACTTGCTGTCATCGGGGCGTTGCTTGGAAAATGAGTAAACTGACGAAAAAGAAAGGGGGTGACGGACGCGCAATAGGCTATGGGCTAGAGGCACGAGGCCATAGGCAAGCCAATGGGCAAGGTCGAGCGACCTCTTGTCGCGAGCCCATCGCCTCAAGCCTGACGATTCGGGGAGCCTGCGGCACAACAGGCTTCCGATGTACCCCCTCCCCCGGACCCTCCCCCTCGAAGGGGGAAGGGGAAGGTGGGGGTGGACTTGACAGAGCCGCTTCATAGTGTGAGAGCGGGTCATTCCCGAAGCATTCGACATGCACGGAGGGAGCATACGGCGGCGGGCAAGCGGCCCCGGCCGGACGCCCAACTCACAGGAGGAACGCTATGAGCAGCATCAGGAAGTGGAAAGGGTGGGTCTTCCACCCGATCGCGCTGGCCGCGGCCCTCGTGGTCGCCGGGTTCCAGCTTCTCGCCTCGCCGGTCCTGGCCGGGTACCAGCTACCCCCCGGCGAACGCATTACCAATCTTCCCCATATCCCGCGGTCCATGCCGCAGAAGGAGTCCTACGAGATCTACGACCCGGTCATCGGCCGGAACTTCGACGTCAAGAACCTGTGGCTGCGCGCGGACCTGCGCGTGAGGCCGGAGTTCCGGAACGGCGTCTGCTTCGGCGGCGGCGCGCCGGCCGGCGGGGCCTGTAACACCGCTTCGGTGCAGCGGGCCAACTCGGGCAAGGGCGCCAACGACTTCTACGTCCAACAGTGGGTGCGCCTAGGCATCGGGTACGACCTCTCGCCGGACGTGAACTTCTACTTCGAGATCATTGACTCCGCGACGTGGGGTGCCAACGGCAACCCCAACAACGCGGGGAACGGCGGGGACCCGCTGAACCACAACTGCGGCGTGTCCGCTACCGGCGGCCAGTCCAACTGCCGGCTGGGCGTCCGGGCCGCCTACGTGTTGATCCGGAACCTGGGCGACATCCAGGGCCTGAGCATGAAGGCCGGACGGCAGTACGTGATCTTCGGCAACCACTCCCTGTTCGGCCACTTCGACTGGGCGAACACCGGCTATTCGCACGACGGGATCATGTTCCAGTATTCCACCAAGAACTTCGACTCCTACTTGGGGTGGTTCCGGAACGCGGAGACGGACATCTACCAGGGTGCGCCGGTCGGGAGCTTGGCGGCGAACGTGAACTGTACGACGGGCGGCGCGGTCGGTAGCGGCACGGCGGCGGGGACCGCTTGCGGCGCCGCTGCGCGGGCCGGCACGACGGACGGCTCGGCCGACGCGGACATGTTCATCTTCTACAACCAGATCAAGTCCGTGCCGGGCATGCTGATCGAGCCCTACTACGTCCTGTACATGAACAACATGAACACGTT
Organism: Nitrospirota bacterium; assembly: GCA_040757595.1. Taxonomy (NCBI): domain Bacteria; kingdom Pseudomonadati; phylum Nitrospirota; species Nitrospirota bacterium. Next base: position 106,831 of record JBFLWP010000008.1, read on the forward strand.
CAACAACAACGCCCAGGGCGTCGGCACTCCCAAGCACGCCAACCAGATCCGGTCCATGATCGGGAACCGCTTGGAAATCCGGAAGGGCAACTGGGACTTCATCAACGAGACGGCCTGGCAGACCGGCAGCATGTCGTCCGGCTCGGTGGCCGCCAACCCGCAAGCGCGGGACCTGACCATCAACGCCTGGGCGACCAGGAACTGGTTGGGCTACACCTTCTACGAGTCCAAGTGGAAGCCCCGGATCGCGGTCGGCTTCGACTATGCCTCGGGCGACGGGAACGCCAACTGCGCGGGGGCCGGCGGGACTTCGCCCACGGCGGGCCGGCAGTGTAAGACCGCGAACACGTTCGAGAACTTCTTCCCGACGAACCACATCCACATGGGCTACATGGACATCATCGCCTGGAGGAACATGTGGAGCCCGCAGTTCAACTATCAGATGCGGCCGACGGAGCGGGACCACTTCGAGTTCTGGTACTCGCACCTGCGGCTGGCCAGCGCGCGGGACAACTGGTACCGGGGCGCGCAGGGCATCTACGTCTGGTCGGCGAACAACAACGACGCCACGCACATCGGCGACGAGACGGACTTCACCTGGACGCGCATGTTTGCGGACGGCAAGGTCGCCTTCCAGGCCACGTACGGCCACCTGTTCACCGGCTCGTACATCGCCAAGAACCTGGGCACCCACTCCGATCAGAGCTGGGGCTTCGTGCAGCTCTGGATGAACTTCTAAATCGGTGATCGGTGACAAGTGATGTGTGATGGGCAAGAGGGCAGGCGCGCATTCCGACGCCGGAACCGATCACCCATCACCCATCACCCATCACGAAGAAGGAGACGAACCATGAAAAAAATGATGTTTCTGGCTGTGGCGGCCGCGGCGGTGGCGCTGAGCCAGCCGCCCCAGGCGAGCGCGCAGGTCAGCGAAGCCCTGTCGCTGACCGCTCAGGCGGTGAAGGAGTTGACCGACTTCCCCGCCGTGGGGAAGCGCTATACGGTGGATCTGACCAAGCTGGGCGGCGCGGACGTGCGGCAGATAGACAAGGCCGCCGGCCTGTACCAGGACGCGCTGGCCAAGGCGAAGGGCGCGAGCGCGGACAAGAACGCGATCCATCAACTGGAGATGGCCACGGCCTATGCCAAGGCGAGGCTGCACAAGGAAGCCCGCTTGTCTGGGCAGGGGGCGCTTTTCTACCTCTGCAAGCAGAACAACGGCGAGCCGAAGGAAACCTGCGAGAAGGTGCCGAAGTACGGGAGCTACACGGCGCCATAAAACGGGCGAGAGGCGCGGGGCGAGGGGCGAGAGGGAAGAAGTCCTCAGCCCCTAGCCTCTAGCCGCTTGCCTCAAGCCTGAAGAGAAAATCCCCGCCGAGGACGGGAAGCCGTTCTCGGCGGGGATTCTTTTGGCCTTCATCCCGCCTGCCGGTTCTTCAGGATTCACCCTGCAACTCGGTGGGAGACGAACGAGAAGGAATTGCCATGCTCTTGGAGTGTCTTGCGTATCTTGAAGATTTGTTCTTGCTCTTCACAGGGTTCGACGCCGAGAACGGCCGGATCGGAAACCTGCTCCGCGGCCTAGCCCTGACGTTCGTGTCGGTCCTGCCCTTCGTCGGCCTGTTGGTCGCCTCGCCGGCCCGGGCCGGGTACGAGCTGCCGCCGGGCGAGCGGATCACGAACCTGCCGCACATCCCCCGGTCCATGCCCCAGAAGGAGGCCTACGAGGTCTACGATCCGGTCATCGGCCGGAATTTCGACGTCAAGAAGCTCTGGATCCGCGCGGACCTCCGGGTCCGGCCCGAGTGGCGGAACGGGGTCTGCTTCGGCGGCGGAGCCCCGGCCGGCGGGGTCTGCAACAGCTTCAACACGACCACCGGCACGGCCAACCGGGCCAACCAGGGGAAGGGCGCGAGCGACTTCTACGTCCAACAGTGGACGAGGCTGGGCCTCGGCTATGACCTGTCCCCGGACGTGAACTTCTACTTCGAGATGATTGACTCGGCCGTCTGGGGCGGCAACGGCAACCCGAACAACGCGGGGAACGGCGGGGACCCGTTGAACCACAACTGCGGCGTGTCCGCTGCCGGGGGCCAGTCCAACTGCCGGCTGGGCGTCCGGGCCGGCTACGTGCTCATCCGCAACCTGGGCGACATCCAGGGCCTCAGCATGAAGGCGGGCCGGCAGTATGTCGTGTTCGGCAACCACTCCCTCTTCGGCCACTTCGACTGGGCCAACACCGGCTACTCGCACGACGGGATCATGTTCCAGTATTCGACCAAGAAGATGGACACCTACCTGGGGTGGTTCCGGAGCTCGGAGACGGACCTCTATCAGGGCGCGCCGGTCGGGAGCCTGGCGGCGAACGTGAACTGTACGACCGGCGGCGCGGCCGGCAGCGCCACGGCGGCGGGCACCCCTTGCGGGGCCGCTGCGCGGAACGGCACGCCGGACGGGGGCGGCGACGCCAACTGGTTCATCCTGTACAACCAGATCAAGGCCGTGCCGGGCTTCCTGTTCGAGCCCTACTACGTCCTGTACCTGAACGACCTGCCCGCCTCGGCCAACGCGGGGAACGGGATCGGGACGCCCAAGCACGCGGCCCAGACCCGGCACATGTTCGGCAACCGGACCGAGATGCGGAAGGGCAACTGGGACTTCATCAACGAGACGGCCTGGCAAACCGGCCGGATGGCCTCCGGGATCGGCGGGAGCAACGACCGGAACCTGACGATCAACGCCTGGGCGACCAGGAACTGGCTGGGCTATACGTTCTACGAGCACAAGTGGAAGCCGCGCGTGGCCGTCGGGTTCGACTACGCCTCCGGCGACGGGAACGCCAACTGCGCGAACGGCACCACCGCCTCGGCCGGCTATCGGTGCAAGACGGCCAACACGTTCGAGAACTTCTTCCCGACGAACTACATCCACGCGGGCTACATGCTGAACCACGCCTGGCGGAACTCGATCCAGCCGCAGGTGAACATCCAGGCTCGCCCCAGCGAGCGGGACCACATCGAGTTCTGGGGGCAGGCGCACTTCCTGGCCAACGCGCGGGACAACTGGTACCGCGGCGCGCAGGGACCCCTGGTCTACTCCCGGTCCGACAACACCACCAGCCACGTCGGGAACGAGACGGACTTCGCCTGGACGCGCATGTTCGCGGACGGGAAGGTCTCCTTCACCGTCACCTACGGGCACTTCTTCGCGGGGCAGTACGTGAAGAACAACCTGGGGACCTACGCGGACCAGGACTGGGGCATCATGCAGCTCTGGATGAACTTCTAAGAAGAGGTGACGGGTGACGAGTGATGAGTAGTAGAGGTGCGGGGCGCGAAGCAAGAGGCATGGGGGCTGGAGAGACGAAGTCCTCGCTTCTTGCTCAGCGCCTCCAGCCCTCGCCCCTAGCCTGTTCCGAAGACCGCCCCCTCGCCTTCTCCCAACCGTTGTGCTAGGCTGACAGCGTGGAAACCTTGCTCATCCTAGCCATTATGGCTCTCCTATTCGTGCTGGGCATGTGGTGGTATTGCAGTCACCAGCAGCGGTAACATTCTCCCTCTAGCCTTTTGCCTCAAGCCGCACTCGTTTACGGCCGTAGGCCGCCTGCCTTGCAGAACTCCTGCCGGAGCTCCTCGTAGGTCTGCGTCACCGGGAACTGCGGAAACTCCTTGCTGATCGCGCTCGGCGGGCGGAAGAAGATCCCCGCGTCGGCCTCGGCCAGCATGGAGGTGTCGTTGTAGGAGTCGCCGGCCGCGACGACCCGGAACCGCAGCCCCTTCAGCGCGGCGACCGACTGCCGCTTCTGGTCCGGCAGGCGCAGGTGGTAGTTCACGATCCGTCCCTCCCGATCCACTTCCAGACGGTTGCAGAAGATCGTCGGGTAGCCGAGCTGCCTCATGAGGGGCAGGGCGAACTCGTAGAACGTGTCCGAGAGGATGATGACCTGGCAGCGCTCCCGCAGCCAGTGCAGAAACTCCGCCGCCCCCTCCAGCGGTCCCATCGTGGCAATGACCGCCTGGATGTCGGCCAGCTTGAGTTGGTGCCGGTTCAGGATGCCCAGCCGGCGCTTCATCAATGCGTCGTAGTCGGGAATGTCCCTGGTGGTCAGGCGCAGGTCGCCGATCCCGGTCTTCTCGGCGACGTTGATCCAGATTTCCGGGACCAGGACCCCTTCCAGATCGAGACAGGCCAACACCGGTCGGTTCATTCTCCCCTCTTGGTTTGTCAACCGTTTCCCCTCACGTTTTCCCGCCCCTTGCCTCTTGCCCCGCGCCTCTCGCCGTATTCTGACGGCTGGCGATTTCCCGGCTGAGGTACCGCCAGACCTTGTCCAAGGCCTGGTCCAGCAGATCGCCGGCCTTCCACGCGGCGCGGTTCTCGGCCGCGTGCCGCTCCGCCCAGTCGAGGGCCAGCGGAAGCGGGATGAACCGGACCGGTCCGCCGACCAGGTGCGACCAGACGAGCCCCAGCACCGTGCTCATCCGCACCGGGACCGGCAGCCACCGGACGGGATTGGCGACGACGTCCTGGCAGAGCTCCGGCGGCGTCGTCACCAACAGCTCGCGGCAGGCGGCCGGGCGGTCCTCGTAAATGGAGCAGACCTCCTGCTCCAGGAAGGGGCAGGGCAGCCGCAGGGCGTAGTACCGCCGGTTGGTGGATTCCATCTCTTCGTCCCTCAACTGCCGGTCGGTCTCGGCGATCTCGGTCAGGTGGGCGAGCAGGCCGGCTCGCTCGAGCCCGGCTCGTGTCTCGGCCACCCGCCGCAACGTGGCCTGGCGCCCGGCTTCCGGCAGGCGGGCGACCGTCTCCCGCAGGGCGAAGGCCTCCGGGGCCGAGACCGGGACCAACATGCGGCAGCAGGCCGCGCACCCCTTCTTGCAGGACACCGGCTGACCGGCGGCCAGGGCCTCGCGCTCCTCCAGTTCCATGGCCTGTTCGCTCAGGCGGCGCAGCGGGGCGACCAGGTCGGTCACGGGCACGAAGCCGGTGGAGACGTCGATCGAGGCCGTGACGGGCCCGGCCGGCGTGTTCAGCGACACGTCGTACCGTTCGGTCGTTTTTCCTTCTGTCATGGTGGTCTGCCGGTGATAGGTGACGGGTGATCGGTAAAGGCGTTGCTCAGGCTAGGGGCAAGGGGCCAGAGGCTAGAGGATTGGGTCCGCCTCTTCGCCCCGCGCCACGAGCCTGTTTTAGACGTCACTCGCCACCGATCACCCTTCACCCATCAATGCTCTGCCGTCCGTGGCCCATCATAGGGGAGACCCGGCGGACGGTCAAGCAACCAGCAGGCGCGGACAGCAGGCAGTAGGCAGGAGGCAACGAATGGGCTAAGATTGCCTCCATGCGTGTGTCGGGCCATCTGCTCGGGCTCCTCAAGGCCTACATGCAGGACCTGGTTGAGCAGGCCCGCCAGGAAGTGCAGGCCAACCGGCCGTTCGGCTTCGACTCGCCCGCCTACAGACCCGATCAGGCTCTCGGCGACCTGCTCGCGATCCTGGACGACCGGATCGAATCGGAAGGGGTGCAAGTGGGTCTGCCCGAAGGGTTCCTGCACGAGATGTGGACGATCTGCAACGACGCACAGTCCTTCGTCCGGGATCGCGTCTGGCTGGAAGCCAACGTGGGCGGTCAGGCCGGCTCCAAGGCCAGGATCAGGGAGCTCGCCTACCGGGCGCTGATCGAGTTTATTGAGGCGCGCGACGGGGAAGCCGGCTCGTGACCGGGCTGAGCCGGCGCGGCGGCCCGTTCGGCAAGGCGATCCTCATTGGCCTGGCGGCGGGTCTCTGCTTTGGAGCGGCGGAGCATTCCGCGTCGGCTCTTGAAGAGCCACCACCGGCCGGGGCCGGTCCACGGCCGATGATCCGGCTGCTCCCGGTGGTTGAGACAGGCCTCAGCAACCCCCTCTTCGTGACCCACGCAGGGGACGGAAGCGGACGCCTGTTCATCGTCGAGCAGCCTGGGCGCATCCGCATCGTTCGGAACGGCCGACTGCGGGAACGACCGTTCCTCGACCTGACCGGGAGGGTCCGGTTTGGAGAGGAGCGGGGTCTTCTCGGGCTGGCCTTCCATCCCGCCTATGTCCGGAACGGCCGGTTTGTCGTGAACTACACTCGCGCGCCGGATGGAGCGACCGTGATCGCCGAATACAGGGTCTCCGAAGATTCCGACCTCGCCCTGCAGACCGAGAAGGTGCTCCTCGTGGTCCCGCAGCCGTACCCCAATCACAATGGCGGGATGGCGGAGTTCGGTCCGGACGGGTACCTGTATGCCGGGCTCGGCGACGGCGGGGCAGGGGGCGATCCGGAAAACCGGGGACAGAACCGGCAGGAGCTGCTCGGGAAGATTCTGAGGATTGACGTGGATAGAGGAACGCCCTACGCCATTCCGCCCGACAATCCGTTCGCGGCCGGCGGCGGCCGGCCGGAAATCTTCGCCCTCGGCTTCCGGAATCCCTGGCGCTTTTCCTTCGATCGCGCCACCGGCGCCCTGTGGGTCGCCGATGTCGGCCAGGACGACTGGGAAGAGGTTGACCTCGTCCGGCCCGGAGGCAACTACGGCTGGCGGATCATGGAGGGGGCCCACTGCTTCCTGCCCCGAACCGGCTGCCCAACGGAGGGGCTGGTCCTGCCGGTTGCGGAATATGCCAACCGGGGCTCCCGCTGTTCGATCATCGGGGGCTACGTGTACCGGGGAAGCCGGATCAAGGGGCTCGTGGGCGTCTACGTGTACGGCGACTATTGCAGCGGAGAAATTTTCGGCCTGCGGGACGGGCAGCCGCAGGTGCTCCTGTCCAGCGGCCTGAAGATTTCGTCGTTCGGGCAGGACCAGGCGGGGGAGCTTTACGTGGTGGGGCACGAAGGGACGGTGAACCGGATCGCGGAAGCGTCACGATGACTCACAGCTTGCCGGTGAGGCTGTAGACGAGGATCCCGGCCACCTCGATAAGAGCCAGGGTATTGAGGTAGAGGGCTTCTACGCTCGGCAAAAAATCGAAGAGGTCCGCGTCCCACGCATCCTCCGGCCTGTTCTGCATGTAATAGCCGCAGGGATAGGAGGTCGTATCGAGACCTTGCTTGCGGAAGAGGCCTAGCGCCCGCGGCATATGGCTGGCGGAGGTGACCAACAGGACCGAGGCGTCGCCCAAGGCCAGACGCGCTTGGGCGGCGTTTTCATAGGTGTTCCGGGAACGTGTTTCGACCAGGATCGCCTGCTCGGGCACGCCGAGCCGCACGGCGAGATCCTTCATCACCACGGCTTCTTCCGCCCCTTCCCCGATGATGCTGGCGTCTCCGCCGGCGAAAAGCACTTTCGGGGCCAGGCCCTGGGTAAAGAGGGTCGTGGCGCACAGGGTCCGCCGGATACTCGAGATCGAGGGCTCATCACTCGGCCTGAGGGAGCCACGAGTTTCTGCCCCCCCTCCGAGCGCGACGATCACATCGAAGTGCTTGCCCGTGCCGGGATCGAATGGAGGAGCCTGCGCCTCCACGAGTCCCATCAGGACATGCGAGGCAAGGGGGGTTCCCAGTAGATATAAAAGCAAGAGGGAAGAGACGATCAGGCGCCGTGCCCACCGAAGCCGCTCCGACGACTGTTGTGATGTGCGCAGGAGCACCCAGGACAACCCGAGTCCCCCAAAAATCCAAGTTAGCGGATAGATTCCATATTTGGCCAATTTGTAAAGCCCGTAGAGGAAGGGAGAAAGCTCCATGATCGTCGCTCCGTTCGAGGCTGGCAATGACGTCTGAAAACCGGTTCGTTTTCGGCCTGCTGACCTTGCGCCCGCGTCTGCGGTCCGGCAACCTTTCCAACGATTTGCCGACAGGAGTACGATGGGTCCTGCGCCATCGCGCAAGACGGGCCGACTGTCCGCCATTCTTCCGTCGCGTGGCAGGATAGCACTCCCGCGACGGTCGGACAAGGAACAGGGCGACAGGCTCACCTGACCCTGTAGGTCGAGCGGATCCTTGGCGGGGAAGACGGTGCAGGAGGTGCCAATGTCCAGAGAGCGGCGGTATTGGTTGGTGAAATCCGAGCCTGGCGCGTTTTCCATTCAGGACCTCCGTCGGGCGCCGGACCAGACGACCTGCTGGGACGGCGTGCGCAACTACCAGGCACGCAATTACATGAAGGCGATGAAGGTGGGAGATCAGGTCCTGTTCTACCACAGCAACGCCGATCCACCGGCCGTGGTCGGTGTGGCGGAGGTCGTGCGAGCCGCCTACCCGGATCATACCGCGTTCGACCGGCAGGATAAACACTTCGACCCCGGCAGCGATCCGGCAAAACCGACCTGGTTCATGGTGGACATCCGTCTGCTCCGGATCTTTCCACATCCGATCCCGTTGAGCGCTCTGCGGAAAGAGCCGGGCTTGAAGCAGATGGAGCTGCTCCGCAAGGGCTCCCGTCTGTCCGTCCAGCCGGTGCGTCCCGACGAGTGGAAGCTTCTCCTAAAGCTGGCTGGGGCGTGACGTTCGCGCGCGAGGGTTTTCTCCGCTCGCCAGGAACAATCATATGGCGAGCGGTCCCAGCAAGCTATCTAAGCTTACTTGAGGCAAAGGAACTCTCCGCCCGCATGTGATCGAAGCGGGCGTTGGAATGAAGCAGCACGTGAGGGTTTCTCCGCCGCGCACAAGAAAAATAGCGCGTCGGTACACGCAAGCGAGGGATGGTGGGCCGTGTAGGAGTCGAACCTACGGCCCGCTGATTAAGAGTCAGCTGCTCTACCAGCTGAGCTAACGGCCCACCGAATCTGAAGAGTGAAACGTAAAACGTGAGAAGTTGGGAGAAGGAATTGTTCCTCCCACGTCTCACCTTTCACGTCTAACGGTTTGTTGGCGCGCCTGACAGGATTTGAACCTGTGGCCCCTAGCTCCGGAGGCTAGTGCTCTATCCACTGAGCTACAGGCGCATCCCTGTTCAGCCCGGAAGCTCGCTACCTTAGCACACCCGCTCCAGCCCTGTCTAGACCGTGACGCAGTGGAGAAGGGCAGTCGAGGTCTGGCTGAAGCGCTCCGGCGAAGGAGGGCGTCCGCTGCCTCAGTTGGCGGGCAGCCGCTCCGACAAAAAGCCGTACGGGAGCAGAACCTCGTCGCCGGCTGCGCCGGTGGCTCGATGGAGGAGGACGAGCGCCGCGGCCTCCCGCTCCGCCAGCCCCTGCTCCTCGCGACGGAGCCGGCTGGGTAATCGCACAACAGGCACGGCTGTCTGGACCGAACAAGCCCCTTCGACGAGGCCGTCCGCCTCGACGGGGATGCCCATCATCCGGCAGGTGACGGGGCGGAAGGCATAAATCCGGCAGCTGCCGTCAGGGGCCAAGGCCGGACAGGGGAGGTGGGCGAACCGTTCGACCAGGACGTCCAGGTCGGCTTCGCTCCACTCGTCGAGGAACGGCGACTCACGCAGACGCGGGAATTCGGCCTCGATCGTGGAAACCTGGCGGCTGGCCTGAGCGCGAATCCCGCGGCGAACCGATTCGGCCAGGGAAGCCAGGCCGCGCTGCAGCTCGGCGGCGTCCACGAGCGTAATTGCAAAGGGGCCGATGCAGCATTGGCTGCAGCCCCGCCCGCAGGGGAGGGCGCCCAGCGACGCAGCTCGCGCCCGCACGAACCACTGCTCGGCCCGGCTGAAGAGCCGCTCGCGTCGCTCTGGGGAGGAGGTCTTGGAGCCGCGATCAGGCGTGGTCGATTTCCGAGCCGGCGTCCTGCATGTCGACGACGAGCTCGCCCTTGGGGGAAAAAAATCCCTGCCCGTCCACTTGGACGATGCCGTTGCAGTTCTCCTGGAAAAACTCCAGGACCCAGCCGTTGAAGTCGTACCCTTCTTCGGAGGTATCGCTCTTGACGAGGCGGGTGGTCACGATGAACCGGGCGCGCGTCACGAACTCGCGCGCCAATTGGGCTTCAACGTCGTCGTAGATCGAGAGCCGCTCCAGAAAGCCCGCTTGCTCCTTGTCGAAGACGTCCTTGTAGCTGCCCCGGTCCCTGACGCAGAAGAGCTGGACGGGTCTCCGCTCACGGTTGTATCCGAGAGTGACCTGCACCCAGGCCCAGTCGTCGAGCGCCGCCGGGTCCATCTTGGGGATCAGCGGCAACTGGCCTTTTGATTTCAGGAAGTCGAGCAACAGTCGGAGGGGTGGGGAATTTTCACGACAGCAGAAGACCCGGCAGTAGACGTACTCCTCTCCCGCCCCAGACGGCTGTGGCTCCGGGCTGGCAGGCAGAACCGGCAGTTCCTTGGCCATGCGCGTTTGTGGATCTCCTTGCCGGGATGGTTCAAGCCCGGCGGGACCTTACTCTACTCCCTCGGACGGAAGGGTTCAAGCCCGCCTCCGAGCCCGTCGTTCCCTCGGCCAGTCGCGCTTTTTGTGGTTGACAGGGTAGGGGACTTTCGTTACACTCTCGTCCGATTTTACCGGATGAACCCGGCTGGTTCGGGCTCGTCCGGCCGACGCTGAAGACACGATTCCCACGCGCCGATTTCACCGGGAACCGGCTCTAGCAGTTCACCTTTTTGACATCCTGAGGAGGTCCGTATGGCAAAATCGATGACGAAGTCCCAGATTGCCGATCACCTGGCTGGGAAAGCCGGGATCACGAAGAAAGCGGCTGGACAGATCCTGGACGATCTGGCCGCCGTCGCGTACAAGGAGGCCAAAGGCGGCCGTCCCTTTGTGATCCCCGGAGTCGGCAAGCTGGTGCTGGCCAACAGGAAAGCGCGCATGGGGCGCAATCCTCAAACCGGTGAGGCGATCAAGATTCCGGCCAAGCGGGTGGTGAAGTTCCGCGTGGCCAAAGCGGCGAAGGACGCCATCCTCGGCAGGCGCTGACGCTGGCGTTGACAACTTCTCCCGTTCAGGGGCCGGCTCGCCAAGAAGACGAGCCGGCCCCTCGTTTTTTTTGAGCCGACCCTCCACACTCCCGGGCGGCGAACGCCGGTCAGAACGTCGGGGCCAGGCCGCTGCCTCCCATCCCATCGTGGGCGACCAGCTTGACCGCATCGCCGTCCTGCACGACCGTATCCTCGCTGGCGATGCGCTTGTTGACCGTGACCAGCAGCTTCTTCTGCTTCATCAGGTCGAGAACCGGACGGAGCGGCTCGCCCTGCCGCTGGATGAGCTGGCGGACCGTCAAAGGGCCGGAGACCTTGCAGGCCAGATCGCGCTCCCCGTCCGTCGTCTGCAACTGGCCCATCAGCATGATCGTCACCATGGCGACTCCTCATTCCGCTTGCGGGACGAAGGCGATGATCCGCACCGGTCCCCCTGTGCCGCCCTTGATCTTGATTGGCAGGGCGAACACGGTCGCACCGCGCGGGGGGACTTGCTCTAGCTTCGCCACGTTTTCGAGGGCGTAGACATCGGCGCCGTTCAACACGCGGTGAGTCGGGAAGTCTCGGGATCGGCCGGGATCGATGCTCGCTGTGTCGATGCCTGCCCCGCGGACCGCGCGGCGGGTGACCAGAAACTCCGCGGCGTCCCGGGAAAGTCCAGGAAAGTGGAGGGTGAGCGGGTCCTCGGGGGTGTCGCTGCCCAGGTAGCGCTTCTTGTCCGGCCACCGCTGCCCCCATCCGGACAGCATGAACACGATCGCTCCGTCCGGAATGCGGCCATGTCTGGCCTCCCACGCCTGGATGTCGGCGACCGTCATTTCATAGTCCGGGTTGTCGGCGCACTGTGCCCGGACATCAATCACCACCGCCGGTCCGGTCAGCCGCTCCAACGGGATCTGATCCACCGTGCTCCGGTCGCGGCCGAAATGAATGGGGGCATCGATGTGGGTCCCGCCGTGCTCGGAGGCCGAGAAGTCGGCCGATGCGTACCAGTACCCCCCATCGGTCATCCCCCAACTGGTTCTCGCCCATTGGAATTGCTTGTTGTGCGGCCAGTAGATCGTGTCTTGGTCAAAGGCGTGAGTGAGATCTATCAGGGATTGAGGCCGCGTTGTCATGCAGGCCGTGAGGGCTCCCATCATAAGAGACCAGAGGAAAAGCCTGGTGAGAAGGCGCCCGGAATGCCCGTTCATGGCATGCACTCTCCTTCGGCGACAGTCAGAAAAAGCGTTGAGGCTGCTTTTCTTTCCACGACGATTTCGATAACATACACGACTTCATCGGGGGAAAAGCAAGAGGGAGGAGGCGCGTGCAGTTCATCGAAACCGAATTGAAGGGCGTTATTTTGGTCGAGGTAGATGTCCACAAGGACCCGCGCGGGTTCTTTTTGGAAATATGCCATGCCAAGAAATACGCGGCTGGAGGCATTCCCGGTCCCTTCGTGCAACATAATTTCTCAAAATCTTTTCAAGGGACAATACGGGGGCTGCACTATCAACTCGATCATGCGCAGGGGAAGCTGGTCACGGTGGTGGAAGGCAAGGTCTTTGACGTAGCCGTGGACATCCGAAGAGGATCGCCGTCGTTCGGCAAGTGGGTAGGCTTCGAACTCTCGGTAGAAAACGGGCGCCAACTGTATATCCCGACAGGCTTTGCGCATGGCTTCTGCGTGCTCAGTGAAACGGCCGGCTTGATTTACAACTGCACGGACTTCTATTCGCCGCGCGACGAGCGCGGCATCATCTGGAACGATCCCGCCATCGGCATCCGCTGGCCGTTGTCTGCCCCTCTGCTCTCCGCGAAGGACCAAGCCTACAAGACCCTTGCCGAGATGACCGGCGACTTGCCTCTGTACGAAGGCTGATCGGTTTCCCATCTGTTGGGGGCGAAACGAACGGGGAGATGGTCCTCGAAGCCACCGGCGGTCGGCGTGCGCGGCCGGCAGCTGATGACCCGTTGACAGGACACGGGTAACCATAGTAAATAGGATTTATTCCTACAAAGGATTCATATGGAACTGAGCTTGGAAGAGATACGGGAACGGTTCCGGGGTCGCGGGCTGAAGCTGACCCCTCAGCGGCTCGCGATCTATCGGGCGCTGGCCGGAACCACCAGCCACCCGACCGCGGAGGATCTGTTCCGGCAGGTCAGGAAGCAGCACCCCATGATCTCCCCCAACACGGTCTATTACACGCTGGGGGCGCTGCGCGCGGCCGGGCTCGTGCACGAAGTGAACTATTGGCACGACCGGGCCCGGTTCGACGCCAACATCAGCCTCCACCATCACCTGATCTGCTTGGGGTGCCGGAAGATCCGGGATTTGACGGATCCTTCGTTGGACCGGCTCTCGGCCGGGGAGCGGGCTCAAGCCGGATTCCAGGTGGTCGGCCATCGAGTGGAATTTCATGGATACTGCGCGGCCTGCCGCCGTCGGAGGCCGCGCGGAGCGCGAGTCGCTCAACGGACGCGGCAGTAACCCTTTATTGTATTCAGGAGGAGGGCAGCATGGGCAAGAGTCTGAAAGGGACCAAGAGCCACGAGAATCTCAAGCAGGCGTTCGCGGGGGAGTCCCAGGCGAACCGCCGGTATCTCTATTTCGCGCGGCGGGCGGACATCGAGGGGTACCCGGACATCGGCGGGCTGTTCCGCGACACCTCCGAGGCGGAGACCGGCCATGCCTTCGGCCACCTGGACTTCCTCAAGGAGGTCGGGGACCCGGCGACGGGCGTGCCGATCGGCAATACCGACGCGAACCTGAAGTCGGCGATCGAGGGGGAAACCTACGAATATACGCAGATGTATCCGGGCATGGCCAAGACCGCCAGGGAAGAGGGCTTCCCGGAGCTGGCCGAGTGGTTTGAGACCCTGGCCAAGGCCGAGCGGTCGCATGCCAACCGGTTTACGAAGGGTCTGGACAGCCTGAAGCAGGCTTGATCCGTCGCTGCGATTCGGCGGGGGCGAGCCGCCTCACCCCCGCCGCCCGCTCTCCACGGCACATCGCATGAAGGGGTTCGATCTCATCACGCCAGGCTGGGGCCGCCCCCAACTGGAACGGGAAGCGTTGCGCGTCTACGAGGTCTGCGACGGGTGCCGGCGCTGCTTCAACCTGTGCCCGTCCTTCAACACGCTCTTCGACCGGATCGACGTGCACGAGAGCGATCTCGGCAAGCTGGCTCCGGCCGACTTCGAGCGGGTCGTGCACGAGTGTTATTACTGCAAGCTCTGCTACAACCACTGTCCTTACACGCCCCCGCACCAGTACGGGATCGACTTTCCGCGTCTGATGATCGCCTGGAAGAAGCAACTGGCCGGCGAGCAGGGAGTCCGCTGGCGCGACCGGCTGCTGGTCAAGACCGACCTGATCGGGAAGATGGGCAGTCTCACGGCGGCGGTCACCAACCGGCTGCTGCGGCTGCAAGGGCTGCGCCCCTGGATCGAGCGGCTCGTGGGGATCCATCGGGACCGAGACGTGCTGGCCTTCCAGGCCGAGACCTTCACGCGCTGGTGGAGCCGGCGGGGAAGGCCGAGGGCAGGACCGGGGGGGAAAGGCAAGGTCGCGCTCTTCGCCGGCTGCCTGGTCAACTATCAGGCGACCGACGTCGGCAAAGCCGCGGTCCAGGTGCTGGAGAAGAACGGGGTCGAGGTCGTGCTGCCGGAGCAGCGGTGCTGCGGCATGCCGGCCTTCGACATCGCGGACACCGGCGCGATGGTCGAGGCAGGCAGGGCGAATCTGCGGTCGCTGCGGCCTTGGCTGGACGCCGGTTACGACGTGGTGGTGCCGGTGCCGAGCTGCAGCCTGATGCTCAAGCGGGAGTACCCGTATCTCCTGCCCGGAGAGGAGACGACCCGGCTGTCCCAGCGGACCTTCGACATCTGCGAATACCTGATGCGGATGAAGCGCGCGGGAACCTTGGCCCTGGACTTCACGAACAAGCCCGGGCTGGTCGCCTATCAGATTCCCTGCCACCTGCGGGATCAGAACATCGGGTTCAAGTCCAAGGAGCTGATGGAGCTGGCCGGAGCCAAGGTCGAGCTGGTCGAGCGCTGCTCGGGGCACGACGGGACCTGGGGCGCCAAGGTCGAATTCTTCGACCTCTCCATGAAGATCGCCCGGAAGGCGCTGCGGGAGATCGAACAGCACCCGGCGGACCTCGTCGCTTCGGACTGTCCGCTGGCCGCCCTCCAACTGGACCAGGCTGGGGCCAGGGAGCACGCGGCCGGCCGGCGCGTCCTGCACCCGATCCAGATCGTTCGCGATGCCTACGGGTTGTCCCGGTGAAGCCCTTGACCAAGGATGATCTGATCCCCTACGCGGAGTACGAACGGGTGCGCGATTCGTTCCGCCAGCGGATCATCGCGCTCAAGCGGCGGCGGCGCATCTCGGTGGGCGAGAAGATCACGCTCCTGTTCGAAAACCGCGAGACGATCCAGTTCCAGATCCAGGAGATGATCCGGACGGAGCGGATCGTCGACGACGCGAAGGTCCAGGACGAGCTGGACGTGTACAACGCCCAGCTCCCCGGCGAGGGGGAGCTGAGCGCGACGCTCTTCATCGAGATCACAGAATCCGAGCGGATCAAGGAGGAGATGGACGCGTTTCAGGGTCTCGATCGCGGGGAGAAGGTCGCGCTCGAAGCCGGTCCCCACCGGATCTTCGGGGGCTTTGAGGGCGGGCACAGCAAGGAGGACAAGATCAGCGCCGTCCATTTCGTCCGCTTTCGTCCGACCGGGGAGTTTCTCGGCGAGTTGAGGCGCCGCGGCGGCCCCCTGTCGGTCGTCGTCGCCCACCCCAATTATCGGGCTCGGGCGCCGGTTCCTGAGGCCATGCGGCAGGAATGGCTGCAGGATTTGGGGCTGGCAGGGGCGGCCTTGTCCCGGCCCGGTTGACTTCCCCCCTGACCGGCCTTATAGTTTCACTTGCGCGTTCGGAAACCGTCCGTTCACGGGAACCAGGGAGAGAGGGCGATGATCACCATCACGGCCAAGGCCGAAGAGAAGATCAAGGAATTGATGAAGGAAGAGAAGGACGTCCTCGGTCTGCGGATCTATGTGCGGGGCGGCGGCTGCCACGGCTATCAGTACGGGATGTCGTTCGAAGACAAGATGGGCGACGACGACACGGTCATCGAGCAGGGGGGCGTGAAGGTGCTCCTGGACTCGCAGAGCGCTCCGCTGCTCCAAGGCGCGGAAGTGGACTACGTGGACAGCTTGCAAGGCTCCGGGTTCTCGGTCAAGAATCCGCAGGCCAAGACCACCTGCGGCTGCGGCAGCTCCTTCAGCGCCTGAGTTTTTTGGTTTTAAGCGCAAGGGCCGGGATCGTCCCCTCGTCGGGGCCGACGATCCCGGCCTTTGTGTCAGGAGCGGACACGGGATGGCCCAGGTTCTGCTGACCAAGCGGATCGAATTTGCGGCGGCGCACCGGTACCACAACGAGGCCTGGGATGCCGCCCGCAACCGGGCCGTGTTCGGGGCCTGCAACAACGAACCGGGGCACGGCCACAACTACCTGTTGGAAGTCACCGTGGGCGGGGAGGTGGACGGACGGACCGGCATGGTGGTCAATCTCTACGATCTCAAGCGGGTGCTCAAACAGGTCCTGGAGGCGTTCGATCACAAGCACCTGAACCTCGACACGCCCTACTTCACCCGCTCCATCCCGACGACCGAAAACCTGGCCCTGGTCCTCTGGAATCTCCTGGCCGCTCGTGCGGAAATCGGGCGTCTCGTGAAGGTCAGGCTGTTCGAGGACGACGACCTCTGTGCGGAGGTCACGGGGCCGGGCCCGGAGGCCTCGCTGACCCGCCGATACCATTTTTCCGCGGCCCACCGGCTGGCTTCCCCCAAACTGTCGGGGGCGGACAGCCAGCGGCTGTTCGGATCGTGTCTGACCGACGAGGGGCACGGCCACAACTACGTGCTGCACGTGACCGTCTGCGGCAAGATCCATCCGGAAACCGGCATGGTCACGGACCTCCGCGCCCTCGACGCCGCGGTGCAGGATCGGGTCGTCCGGCGGTTCGACCACCGGGACCTCAACCAGGACCCGGATCTGGCCGATCGCGCGGCGACGGGCGAGAACCTCGTACGGTTGGTCTGGGATCTTCTGGTGAAAGCGCTCCCGGCCGGCCGGCTGGAGAAGGTCGGCTTGGCCGAGACCAGGGATACGTATTTCGAGTATGCCGGCTAGCCGGGCGAGCCTGCCCACCCCCTGAGCAGGTGGTCGTTGATGAGCGCCGCGAGTTCATCCGCGTCGAGCTTCCCTTCGCGGCTGACCAGCAATGTTCCCTTCGAAAACAGGTGGGTCGTCGGGTAGGTCTCGAACTGGTGCCGCTTCTTGATCTCGCGGCACCGGCCGGGGACGTGCATCTTGGCCTTGCCGATCCGCACTTGAGCGAAGCGCGACGCGGTTTCCTCCAGGATTGGGTCGTAGGCGTTGCAGGGTTCGCAGGAGGCGATCCCGTAGGCCACGACCGCCGCGGAAGCCTGCGTGAACTCCTCGTAGTTGGCGTCGTGGACGTCTTCCACCGTGCCGCTCACCGGATTCCCTCGACGGGCAGGTGTGGGGGAGGTCCCGGCGGAGCCTCCCCCGAGATTCGGTCAGCCGAGATTCTTCAGGACCGCCAAGATCTCCTTGTCGTCGCGGGCGGTCTTGATCTCCTGCACCTTCACGTAGGCCACCTTGCCGCTCTTGTCCACGATCACAGTGGCGCGCTTCGCGCAGTTCAGGGGCTCGAAGTAGAGGCCGTAGGCCTTGGACACGGTGCGGTGCATGTCGGCCAGCAGGCGGTGCTTGAGGCCGAGCGAATCGGCCCAGGCTTTGTGGGAGAAGAAGCTGTCGGTGCTGATGCCGAAGATCTCCGCGTTCGCGGACTGGAAGTTGGGCATGTCGTCGGTCAAGCACTTGTTCTCCCCCGTGCAGACCGGGCTCCAGTCCAGAGGGTAGAACGCGAGGACGACGTTCTTCTTCCCGAGGTACTCGCTCAGCTTCACGTCCTTCTGGTCCTGGTCCTTCAGGGTGAAGTCGGGGGCGGAATCTCCGACCTTTATCTCTGGTGCCACGTCACCGGCCATGTGTAACCTCCTTAGAGATGAGGGTTGGGATTGGTCGTCTGAAAGCCGAATCGGAGCTTGTGTGGTAGCACGGCGTTTGAAAGTTTGTCAATTGCCCAAAAGACCTACGGCCAACACACTTTCGGCCTGTAAAATCCAATGGTTGTGACGGTCACCAAGAGACTTCCCGATGGGCGATCGGCCCCTCGGGAGAAGGGCGAGTTCCGTGCCGCACGATCTGAACGGTCACCCCGAGAAGCGGAAAGGTCAGGGAGGCCCCAACCTTCAACTGGGGACGGCTCCTGACGATCTCGTCCGCCAGATCGGCGAGCCGGTCCAGGGTCGGCTGGCTTGGGAGGCCGACGGGCCGGAATGTTTCCAGTTCGTCCAGCCCGAACTTGGTCAGCCCCTTCGTGCAATACCGGTCCCGCCCGGCCTCGAAGCGATCCGCCTGTTCAACGGAGACATGATCGCCGGTGACGAACCGCTCGAGCGGCCGGTCCCGCCAGTCGGAAGGATTCC
The DNA here is from genome assembly GCA_040757595.1 of Nitrospirota bacterium. Taxonomy (NCBI): domain Bacteria; kingdom Pseudomonadati; phylum Nitrospirota; species Nitrospirota bacterium. The sequence continues at coordinate 125,230 of JBFLWP010000008.1, forward strand.
AATAGGCCTGCGTTGCCGGATCGTAGGCGGTCCCCTCGGTCAGCAGGGATAGCCCGCGCGCCAGCCTGGCTGCGTGCAGGACGAGATCGGCCGCTCCGCCGGTCGCGGGCAGGACCAGCCCGATCATGGTGTGTCCCCACCCCAGCCGATCCTTCCAGACCTCGGCCTCGGCGGTCGGGAGCGAACGGCGGAGCGTCGCGGTCCAGGGACCGTGCGTCGCCAGGACCGGGGCGACGGGGTCGTTCATGGCCTCGGCTCCTGCCTTGAACGTGAGCGGTCCCCCGTACTCGAGGTTGAACCAGCACTGAAGATCGGTCAGGGAAGGAGGCTCGCCCCGGTAGCCGATGACGTAAGCGGGACGAGAAGAGCGTGGCGGCTTGGGCAGCTTGCGGCGGATCTTCATGGGCTCAGAGCCGGACCGGGGCCGGAACGGAGCGGGAGGTGCGGGTTACCGACGGTCCTTGCGCGCCTTACGCCGGTCTTCCGGATTGAGGAGACGCTTGCGAATCCTGAGGCTCTGGGGCGTCACCTCCACCAGCTCGTCGGACCCGAGGTATTCGAGGGCGAACTCCAGGGTCATCTGGCGGGGCGGGGTCAAGACCAGCGCCTCGTCGGAGCCGGAGGCGCGCATGTTGGTCAGATGCTTGGTCTTGCAGACGTTCACGTCGAGATCCTCCGCCCGGCTGTTCTCGCCGACCACCATGCCTTGATAGACCTCCACGCCCGGTCCGATGAAGAGGCTGCCCCGCTCCTGAATCATGTAGAGGCCGTAGGCGTTGCTGGTTCCGTCCTCGAACGCGACGAGCGAGCCGTGCGGCGACACGGCCAGGGCCCGCTGGTCGGCCGCCTCATAGCGCTGGAAGACGTGGTGCAGGATGGCGGTTCCCCGGGTCTTGGTGGCGAGCACGTTCTTGAGGCCGATCACGCCGCGGGTCGGAATGTGGTATTCGAGGTGCATCTCGCTGGCCCCTCCGTCCGAGTGGATCAGCTTCATGTGACGCAACTCGCCCCGCCGAGCCCCCACCTCCTCAATGACGGCCCCCTGATACTCGGCCGGCACGTCGATGGTCAGCTCCTCGTAAGGCTCCATCAGGGTGCCGTTTTCCTCGTGCAGGATGACCTCCGGCTGCGAGACCTGCAATTCGTAGCCTTCGCGCCGCATCTGCTCGATCAGCACGGAGAGGTGCAGCTCCCCCCGGCCGGCCACCAGGAACCGGTCCGGGCTGTCGGTCTCCTGCACGCGCAGGGACACGTTCGTTTCCAGCTCCTTGAAGAGCCGCTCCCGCAGGTGGCGGGAAGTCAGGAATTTCCCCTCACGGCCGGCGAAGGGGCTGTTGTTGACCGAAAAAGTCATCTGGACGGTCGGCTCGTCGATCGCGACGGGCGGCAGAGCGACCGGATGTTCCGGGTCCGCGATGGTCTCCCCGATCCCGATCTCCGGCAGGCCCGCCACGGCCACGATCTCGCCGGCCTCGGCCCGCTCCACCTCCGCCCGCTCCAGACCGGAGAAGGCCGCCAGGTCCGTCACCTTGCCAGCCAGGAGGGCGCCGTCCCGCCTGATCTGCACGACGCTCTGGCGCCGCGCGATCGAGCCGGACTGGATCTTGCCGATCCCCATCTTGCCTTTGTAGGAGTCGTAGGCCAGGGCCAGGACCAGGATCTGGAGGGGCGCGTCGGCCCGGATCGTCGGCGCGGGGATCTGCTCGAGGATCGTGTCCAGCAGCGGCGCGATGTCCGCGCCGGGCTTGTTCACGTCCAGGGTCGCCGTGCCGTTGATCGCGGAGGTGTAGACGATCGGAAAGTCCAGTTGCTCGTTCGTCGCGCCCAGGTGGACGAACAGGTCGAACGTGCGGTTGAGGACGTCGTCCACCACCGCGTCCGGCCGGTCGATCTTGTTGATGACCACGATGGCCCGGTGGCCCAGCCCCAGCGCCTTGCGCAGCACGAACGTGGTCTGGGGCATGGGCCCCTCCTTGGCGTCCACCAGCAGGAGGACTCCGTCCACCATCTTGAGGGTCCGCTCGACCTCGCCGCCGAAGTCCGCGTGTCCCGGCGTGTCCACGATGTTGATCTTCACGCCCCGGTACGTGACGCTGGCGTTCTTGGCGCGGATCGTGATGCCCCGCTCGCGCTCCTGGTCCATGGAATCCAGAATCCGCTCGCCCATCTCGTCGATCTTCCGATGGGCGTGGGTCTGCCGCAGCAGCGCGTCCACGAGCGTGGTCTTGCCGTGGTCCACGTGGGCGATGATCGCGATGTTCCGGATGTCGTCCCGCCGGCCGGGAGCCGCTGTTCGCTGGTCCATGAAGGGGGTCCACCCTCGGCAAAAAAAAGACGCCGGCTCGCGGCGTCTGACCGACAGTATACGCGATCGGGCCGCGAAAAGACAAGGCGCCGGATCCGGGCGAGCTTGAGTTTTCGGGGATGGCATTGTATGGTACACCATTGCCCGCCTTCGCATCCTCGTGGAGTTCTCCGGGTTGGAGTCCAGGCGCCATGTTGCTCGATGACCTGCCCAGAAGGCGCTCGTCTGCGCGTCGCCGGTGGAAGATCCTGCTCTTGCTCCTGCTGGCCACGGGCGGGTTTCTGGCCGGCGGCGTCGCCCTGGCGGTGTGGTATGCCTCCCGGGACATTCCTCCGCTGGATGCCCTGCAGAGCTACCAGCCGAGCCTCGTGAGCCGGGTCTACTCGGACGACCGCCAGGTCATCGGGCAGTACTACGTCGAGCGGCGCATCCTGACCCCGCTCGACGACGTGCCGCCGAACCTGGTCCATGCCGTCATCGCGGTGGAGGATGCGCGGTTCTTCGAGCATCCCGGCCTCGACGTCGTCGGGATCCTCCGGGCGGTCGTGACCAACCTGCGGCGGGGCGGGCGAGTGGAAGGCGCCAGCACGATCACCCAGCAGCTGGCCCGATCCCTCTTCCTGACGCCGGAGCGCACCTACGCCAGGAAGATCAAAGAGCTGATCCTGGCCTACAAGATCGAGCTGGTCCTGACCAAGGAACAGATCCTCGAGATGTACCTGAACCAGATCTATTTCGGCCAGGGCGCCTACGGGGTGGCGGCTGCGGCGCAGACCTACTTCGGGAAGGAGCTGGCCGAACTGAGCCTGGCGGAGTCCGCCCTGCTGGCCGGGCTGCCCAAGTCCCCGAACAACTACTCGCCGCTCAAAAATCCGGAGCGGGCCAAGCGGCGCCAGGAGCACGTGTTGGCCCGGATGGAGGAAGCCGGATTCATCACGCCGGAAGAGCGGCAGGAGGCCGCGGCCCAGACCCTGTCCTTCCGCCGGACGGTGACCGAGCCGATTGCGGCCTACTTCATCGAGTACGTCCGCCAGCACGTGGTGGCCCAGTACGGCGAGGAGATGGTCTACAAGGGCGGGCTGGCCTTGTACACCACGCTCAACGTGGAGATGCAGAAGGCCGCCGAACAGGCCGTCCGGGACGGGCTGCGCCAGATCGACAAGCGGCAGGGGTGGCGGGGCCCGATCGGCAAGCAGGACTTCACGGGCCTGCTCCCCCAGGCGACTACCACGCCGCCACCCTCGCTCAAGGAAGGCGATTTCCTGCAGGGGGTGGTCACCAAGATCGCCAAGGATCACGTGCAGGTGCTGGCGGGCACGACCCTGGGCAGCCTGTCCTTCGACGACATGGCCTGGGCCAAGCGGCGGCTGCGGGGGAGGGACCCGTCCAAGGACTTCACGGTCGTCGCCAACGTCAAGCAGTTGGTCAAGCCCGGCGACGTGATCGAAGTGGCGGTCAAGAAGATCGAGCGGGACGGGGTGCGGTTCCGGCTGGAGCAGACGCCGACCGTGGAGGGAGGGCTGCTCGCCCTCGATCCGCGGACCGGCGCCATCCGGGCGATGGTCGGGGGGTACGACTTCGCGCGCAGCGAGTACAACCGGGCGGTGATCGCGCACCGGCAGCCTGGTTCCGCGTTCAAGCCCATCATCTACGCGACGGCCATGGACCAGGGCCTGAGCCCGGCCACGGTCGTGCTGGACGCGCCGGTCGTCTACGAGAACGAGGACCCGGAAAAGACCTGGAAGCCGGAGAATTACGAGAAGCGCTTCTACGGGACGATCAGCCTGCGCGAAGCCCTCATCCACTCGCGCAACCTGGCCACCGTCCGACTCCTCGAGCGGGTCGGCGTCGGGAACGTCATCGAGTTCGCCAGGACGGTCGGCATCGCCAGCCCGCTCAACCGGGACCTGTCGCTGGCCTTGGGCTCCTCGAGCGTGACCCTGCTCGAGCTGACTTCCGCCTACGGCGTCTTCGCCAACCAGGGTCTCAGGCTGGAGCCCTACGCGGTGGCCCGGGTCGAGGATAAGGACGGGGTGGTGCTGGAGCAGCAGCTGTTCGAGCCCCGGCAGGTCATCTCCCGGGAGACGGCCTACCTGATCACGAACATGATGGAGGACGTGATCCAGAAGGGCACCGCGGTGGCGGCCAAGTCCATCGAGCGGCCCCTCGCGGGCAAGACCGGCACGACCAACGACTATACGGACGCCTGGTTCCTCGGGTTCACGCCGAACCTGGTCGTCGGCGTCTGGGTCGGATTCGACGACATCCGGCCCCTGGGTGAGACCGAATCGGGCGCGCACGCAGCCCTGCCGATCTGGATCGAGTTCGTGAAGCAGGTGCTTCCTCTGATCCAGGACGCGACCTTCGAAATTCCCGAAGAAATCGTGTTCGTGAAGGTGGACCCGGCGACGGGTCTCCTGGCGCAGGACCAGCAAAGCGACCAGGGGACGGTCGAGATCTTTGCCAGGGGGACGGAGCCGACCGAGACCCCGCCCCAGCGGATCGATCCGGCGGATTTCTACAAGCTGGATCAGCTCGGAGAGGGAGCGGCGGCTGCAGCCCCGCGGTAGGGGAGCGTCCAGCGGACGGTTCTTGCCATGAGCTCCAGGCTGTTCGCTCTTGTTTTCAGCCCTTCGCGTCCTGGTACTCCTCGTGCCAGGCCATCTGGATCGCTTCCAGGATCTTCTCGTTCGACTTTTTGGGGTCGTCCCTGAACTCCGGCAGCGACGTGATCCACGCGTGCATGTCGGTGAAGCGCACGGTCAGCGGGTCCGTGTCCGGGTGCGCCTCCAGCAGCCGGATGGCGATCTCCTCTGCATCCTGCCATTTCAGATCCATTGGCAACTCCCCAAGAGCCTATGGCGTATGGCATATAGCTGATGGTCGGTTTCTGAAGCCATCGGCCATAAGCCATTGGCCATTCGCTCCTTGTCTACGGCAGTTCCGAGAGCCTCTTGTTCTCCAGCGCTTCCTTCAACGTCGTGTCCATCAGCACTTCCGCCAGGTGGTGCGTCGCCTTCTCCACGTCGGCGATGGACGCCCGGATGGCCCGGTGATCCTCGCCGGCCATGGCGGTCCTCAGGGCCGCGAGCGACGTCTGGATGGAGGCGGCCTCCTCGGGGCCGATCAGGCGGCCGCCGAGCTTCAAGGCCTTCTCCGTGGCCCGCAGAATCGCCTCCCCCTCGGTCCGGGCCTCGATGAGCTGGCGGGCCTTCAGGTCGTCGTCGGCGAACTTGAAGGATTCGCCGATCATCCGCTCCACTTCCTCCTCCGACAGGCCGTAAGACGGCTTGACCTCGATGGACTGGGTCTGGCCGGTCCGCACGTCCTTGGCGGTCACGTTCAGAATGCCGTTGGCGTCGATCAGGAACATGACCTCGATCCGCGGGACGCCGGCCGGGAGCGGCGGCACCTTGAACTGGAACCGGGCCAGGCTGCGGTTGTCCCTGGCCAGCTCGCGCTCCCCCTGGAGCACGTGGATGTCCACGGAGGTCTGTCCGTCCACGTAGGTCGTGAACATCTCCTTGGCCGCGGCGGGGATCGTCGTGTTCCGGCGGATCAGCGTGCTCATGACGCCGCCCATCGTCTCGATGCCCAGGGAGAGCGGCGTCACGTCCAGCAGCAGCATGTCCTGGGTCCCGCCGCTCAGGATGTCGGCCTGCACGGCTGCGCCGAGCGCCACGACCTCGTCCGGATTCAGCTCGCTGTGCGGCACCCTGCCGAACAGATCCTCAACGCGGCGCCGGACCAGGGGCATGCGGGTCGAGCCCCCGACCAGCACGACCTCGTCGATTTCCGACGGCTGGAGACCCGCGTCCTTCAGAGCGAGCCGGCAGGGGCCGAGCGTCTGTTCGACGAGGTCCATCGTCAGGGCCTCGAGCTGCTCCCTCGTGATCTCCCGTCTGAACGTTCCGTTCGGCTCCGGTAAGTCGACCACCGCCGTCGTCTTCTGCTCGTCCGAGAGCCGGATCTTGGTTCGCTCCGCCTCCAGCCGGAGGGCCTGCATGTGGTCGGGATGCTTTTCCAGATCCAGGCCGTGCTTCACCCGGACCTCCGTGAGGAACAGGTCTGCCACCCGCCGGTCGAAGTCGTCGCCCCCCAGATGGGTGTTGCCGTTGGTGGCCAGGACCTCGAAGATCCCGTCCTTGAGCTTCAGGATCGAGATGTCGAACGTGCCCCCGCCCAAGTCGTAGACGGCGATGACCCCCTGGGTGCGCTTCTGCAGGCCGTAGGCGAGCGAGGCGGCGGTGGGCTCGTTGACGATGCGAAGGACCTCCAGCCCGGCGATCAGCCCGGCGTCCTTCGTCGCCTGCCGCTGGCTGTCGTTGAAGTAGGCGGGGACCGTGATGACGGCCTTTCGGATCTCCTCGCCCAGGTGCTCCTCGGCCCGGTTCTTGAGCTCCTTCAGGATCATGGCCGAGATCTGGGGCGGAGAGTAGGATTTCCCGCCGATCTGGATGCGGATGACCCCGCCCTGTTCCTGCAGGCGATACGGGAAGTACTTGAGCTCCTCGGCCACGTCTCCCAGGCTCTTGCCCATGAACCGCTTGACCGAGTAGATCGTCCGTTCGGGGTTGCGGACGAGGTGCTCCTTGGCCGGGTCCCCGACGATGAGCCCGTTGTCGGTCATGGCGACGACGGACGGGACCATGGTCCGGCCGTTTCGCCCGGGGATGACGCGGGGCGTCTGCCCGTCCATGTAGGCGATCAGGGAGTTGGTCGTGCCGAGATCAATGCCGACGATGCGTGCCATGGGGTTGCGAGCTCTATCCGGGCGGATCAGGCGGTCGTCGCGACGAGATCGTTGACGATGTTCCGCAGGTAAGTCCGGTTCGAGAGGAGCTCCCGCATCTCCTTGAGCGCGGTCTCCTTCTCGGCCTGCAGCGGCTGGGTCGCTCCGGTCTGCCGCTGCCGGAGCTGGAGGGAATCCCAGACGGTGAACAGCTCGAAGAGCCGGGCCTCCATCTCCCGCTGCCGCCGCTCCAACGCCTCGCGCTCCCCGGCCAGCCTGGCCCGCAGCCGCTCCGTCCCGGCCTGATCCAGCGCAACCGTTCCGGAGCGATAGGTCTCCAGGTCCTCCTGGAGGGCCAGGATCTCCTCGAACAGGTCGGCGGGCGGCGAGTTCCGGATGTCCTTGGCCGAGCCGGCTTCCAGCCGCAGGAGGTATTCGGCCCGCTGGATCGGGTCCTTCAAGGTCCGGTAGGCCGTGTTCAGCAGGGCGGAGTTCTCCAGACTGATGGCCTGTTCGGTCTCCGTCTTGGTCTGGAAGAAGTCGGGGTGGAACGACCGGCTGAGCTGGTAGAATTTGGCCTCCAGGGCCGCCGGATCGATGGTGAGCAGCCGGGGCAGGCCCAGGCAGGTGAAGTAATCGAGCTCCTTGGAGAGGGGCTGGACCTTCACGCACTGCTCGCAGAAATATTCCCCGGTGACCTCGGACTGACAGTGCCAGCACATGCTCCGGGCCATCTGGAGCTCGGTGCGTCTGGGCCGGGTTTTGGAGACGTCGCTCATGGTCGCTCAGATGATCGCTATCAGCATTCAGCTCTCAGTTCTCGGCCTCACCCCACCCAACCCCTCCCCCGAAAGGGGGGAGGGGAGAGGTATAAGGGGACATTGGTCACGAAGGGAGGGAACGGGCGGCGGGTCAGGCCGAGAAGGACTCGCCGCAGCCGCAGGTCTTTTGAGCGTTGGGGTTCACGAACTTGAACGCTCCGCCCATCAGGTCCTTGTGGAAATCGAGCTGGGTGCCCTGCAGGTAGATGGCGCTCTTGGCGTCCACGATGATCTTGACGCCGTCGAATTCGTAGACGGTGTCGTGCTGGCCGATCCTGTCGTCGAAGTTGATCGTGTAGCTCAGCCCCGAGCATCCGCCGCCCTTGACGCCCACCCGGAGGCCGCCCTCCGTGACGCCCTGGATGTTCATCAGGCGCTTCACTTCCTTGAGCGCCGCCTCGCTCAGCGTGATCACCGGCGCGTTGGTCTCGGTCTTCGTCGCGTCCATCGTCGTTCCCTCACTTCAAGTCCGTCTTCTTCTTGTAATCCGCCAGCGCCGCCTTGATCGCATCCTCGGCCAGCACCGAGCAATGGATCTTGACCGGCGGCAGGTTCAACTCCTGCACGATGTCGGTGTTCTTGATCTTCTGGGCCTCCTCGACCGTCCTGCCCTTCAGCCATTCGGTGGCCAGGCTGGAGCTGGCGATCGCGGAGCCGCACCCGAAGGTCTTGAACTTCGCGTCCACGATCCGGTCGTCCTGCACCTTGATCTGCAGCTTCATGACGTCGCCGCACTCCGGCGCACCGACGATGCCGGTCCCAACGTCTTTATCGTCCTTGGGAAGGCTCCCCATGTTCCGCGGGTTGTTGAAATGGTCCACGACCTTGTCGCTGTATGCCATGACTTCCTCCCTCGTTCCCCGTCGCCTGTGAAGCGTCGTCCGTTGCCCGCGAGCCGCGCTTCACCTGGTCAATGCACGGTCCACTGGACCGACTTGAGGTCGATCCCTTCCTTGGCCATCTCGTACAGGGGCGACATCTCCCGCAGCCGCGTGACGACCTCGATGATCCGCTTGGCCGTGTAGTCCACCTCTTCCTGCGTGCTGAACCGGCCCAGGCCGAACCGGATCGAGGAGTGGGCGAGCTCGGAGCCCACCCCCAGCGCCCGCAGCACGTAGGACGGCTCCAGCGTCGCCGAGGTGCAAGCCGAGCCGGAGGAGAGCGCGATCTCCTTCACGCCCATCAGCAAGGATTCGCCCTCGACATAGGCGAACGACAGGTTCAGGTTGTGCGGCAGCCGCTGCGTCGGGTGGCCGTTCAGGTACACCTCGTCAAGCTCCTTCGTGATCGCCGCCTGCAGCCGGTCCCGCAGGGCCGTCAGCCGGACCGATTCGGCGGCCATCTCCTGCTCGCACAGCTCGCAGGCCTTCCCGAAGCCCACGATCAGGGGCACGGCCAGGGTGCCGGACCGCATCCCGCGCTCGTGGCCGCCGCCGTCCATCTGGGGGACGAGCCGCACGCGCGGGCCCTTCTTGCGGACGTAGAGGGCCCCCACGCCCTTGGGCCCGTAGATCTTGTGGGCGGTGAAGGACATGAGGTCAATCCCCATCTCCTGCACGTCCACGGGAATCTTGCCGACCCCCTGGGTCGCGTCGCAGTGGAACAGGACGCCCTTCTCCTTGGCGATCTTGCCGATCTCCTTCACCGGGTTGATCGTGCCGATCTCGTTGTTCGCGAGCATGATCGAGATCAGAACCGTCTTGTCCGTGATCGCGTTCCGGACGTCGTCCGGGTTGACCATCCCGTGCTTGTCCACGGGGAGATAGGTGACCTTCACGCCCCGCTTGGACTCCAGCGCCTTGGCCGTGTCGATCACGGCGCGGTGCTCGGTCTGGCACGTGATGATATGGTCGCCTTTCTCGTGGTACATCTCGACGACGCCCTTGAGCGCCAGGTTGTCGGACTCGGTCGCCCCGCTCGTGAACACCAGCTCCTTGGGGTCGGCGTGGATGAGCCGGGCGATCTGCTTCCGTGCGCGCTCGACGGCCTCCTCCGCCTCCCACCCGAAGGCGTGGTTCCGGCTGGCCGCGTTGCCGAACTTCTCGGTGAAGTAAGGCAGCATGGTCTCCAGGACCCGCGGGTCCACCGGGGTCGTCGAATGGTTGTCCAGGTAAATCGGGAACTTCATCGCTCGATGCCTCCCGCATGGGTGATCGACTGGACGGTGATCAACGGCGTCCCGCCCAGCATGTCTTCGACGGTCATGTTGCTGAGAAGCTGATAAATGCTGTCCTGGACCTTGAGGAGGGGCGTGCGGATGTTGCAGTGCTCGTGCTGGACGCAGACCGAGGCGTCCTTGTCATGGTAACAATCCGTAATGCCGATCGGTCCCTCGATGGCTTCCAGCACCTGCGCGATCGTGATGGCGTTGGCCCGCCGCGCGAGCAGGTAGCCGCCCTTGGGGCCGTTGTGGCTCTCGATGAGCCCGTGTTTCGCGAGCGTCTGCAGGACCTTGGCGAGGAGCTCCACCGGGATGTGATACTCCTCGGCGATCTCCTTGGTGTTGACGACGCGGGCGTTGACGAGGTCGCCGTACTGGACCGAGGCGATGTACTGTAAGGCCATCAACCCGTAGTCCGCCTTCTTGGAAAGTTTCAGCACGCGAACCTCCGGACGAGTTTATCTGCGACCAAAGCTATCTCCGATTAAAAAAGTCGGATACACTTTAGCATCTTGAGATTTTCCCTGTCAACAAGCCAATATCTCTCATAGAAACAATATGTTGTATTATTCAAATTGAGGATGCATCGGCTGAACCTTCTGTGGTAGAGTGAGTTCGCGTTGCCCTTCCAGAGGGCGAGAGGACAAGCATGGGCGGAACCAACCCTTACATCGAGAAAGCACAAGCCGAGCTCCCAACCAAACCTTTTACCGTCACCTTTCTGACTCCTGACCGGCAAACCGTCCAGGTGCAGGTGGACCCGGCCAAGGTGCCTTATGGGGAGACCGGACAGCCGGGCAGCCTGCTGGACATCGCGCTGGGCGCCGGCATTGATTTGGAACATGCCTGTGGCGGCGTCTGCGCCTGCTCCACCTGTCATGTGATCGTGAAGAAGGGCCTGGAGTCCTGCAACGAGGGGACGGACGACGAGTTCGACCAGCTCGAAGAGGCGCCGGGCCTCACCTTGCAATCCCGCCTGGGCTGTCAGTGCGTGCCCAACGGCACGGTGGACCTGGTCGTGGAGATTCCTGCCGTCAACAAGAACCTCGTCAAGGAAGGCCATTGACCGGCCGGTCCCGCGTGCGACGGTGAGCCCATCCCATGACTGAAGTCCGCGTCCGGTTCGCCCCCAGTCCGACAGGCTACCTCCACATCGGCGGGGTCCGGACCGCCCTCTTCAACTGGCTTTTCGCCCGGCACGAGAAGGGCAAGTTCATCCTCCGGATCGAAGACACGGACCAGAGCCGCTCGACCGACGAGGCCATCCAGGTGATCCTCGAAGGGATGAAGTGGGTCGGCTTGGACTGGGACGAGGGGCCCTATCGCCAGACCGAGCGGATGGACCTCTACCGCCGGCACGCGCTGACATTGCTCGAGAAGGGGCAGGCCTACTGGTGCGTGTGCCGTGCCGAGGAACTGGAGGCCCGCCGCAGGGAGGCCCAGGCCAAGGGGCTTCCGCAGAAGTACGACGGCCGCTGCCGGGCCAAGAACATCACGGATCCCCAGGGCGAGGCTGCGCTCCGGTTCAAGGCCCCGCAGGAGGGGCGGACCGTCGTTGACGACCTGATCAAGGGACCGGTGGTCTTCGAAAACGACCTGCTCGACGACCTGATCATCCTCCGTTCCAACGGGTACCCCACTTACAACTTCTCCGTCGTCGTGGACGACGCGCTCATGGGCATCACCCACGTGATCCGGGGCGACGACCACTTGAACAACACGCCCCGGCAGGTGCCGATCTTCCAAGCCCTGGGTTTTCCGATCCCGCGCTTCGGACACCTCGCAATGATCATGGGCTCGGACAAGGCCAAGCTCTCCAAGCGGCACGGGGCGACCTCTATCCTGGCTTACCGGGACATGGGCTACCTGCCCGAGGCGATGGTGAACTACCTCGTGCGTCTCGGTTGGTCCTACGGAGACCAGGAGATTTTCACCATCCCCGAGCTGATCGAGAAGTTCTCGCTCGAATCCATCCAGAAATCCGCCGCCGTGTTCAATCCGGAGAAGCTCCTGTGGGTCAACGCCCAGTATCTCAAGAGCAACGAGCCGAAGCGGATCGCCGAGCTGCTCCTGCCGTTCCTGGAGCAGGCCGGGCTGGGCGAGGCGGTCAAGAAAGCCGCGCCCGGCTGGGGCGAGCGGTTCGTCCTGGCCCTGCGGGAACGGTCCCAGACGTTGGTCGAGATGGCGGCAGCCGCCGGCACCTACTTGCGGGACGAGGTCGAAATCGAGGCGGCCGCCGCCCAGAAGTTTCTGACCCCGGCCATCGCCCCGTCGCTGGAGAAGCTCACGAACCGGCTGGCCAAGGCCGATTTCGCGACTCCAGCGTTGGAGCAGGCCTTCAAGCTCGTGCTGGAGGAAGACGGGTTGAAGATGGGTCAGCTCGCCCAGCCGGTGCGCGTGGCGCTCACCGGCCGCACGGCCAGCCCGGGACTCTTTGAAGTGATGGATCTCCTGGGACGGGAGCGGATCCTCGCCCGGTTGCGGAAAGGGATCGAGCTGGCCCGAGCAGCCAAGTAGCAATCTTGGCTGGCGAACGAGGTGCGAGCGGGCCTCGGTCGCTGCGCCGGCCGCCCTTGACTGGGAACAGAGGTTTCGGTAGGCTGCAAGCTCGGTTGGGGGATCGTCTAGTGGCAGGACGTCAGACTCTGGATCTGACTACCTAGGTTCGAATCCTAGTCCCCCAGCCAAATCTTTGGCGCGACAGAAGATTCCGGTTTGTCAACCGACGGACAGTGCCGCGCCACAGCCCTCCCTTCCAGTCATGGCAATGTCTCGCCGGAAGCGGTGTCGCGCAGCGCGACGTCACGATGATGGGCTTCAACCTTTTCCAGCTCGGAGTAGAAAAGGCCCGAACTAAGGGTTAGCGAGCGTCGGTGGAACGATGGCCGCTGCCGCTCAACGAGCGAAAAACTGGGGGATCGTCTAGTGGCAGGACGTCAGACTTTGGATCTGACTACCCAGGTTCGAATCCTGGTCCCCCAGCCAAATCTTTGTTAACTAGGAGTCATTTCAAAACCCGCCGTTCACCCTTCGACGGGCTCAGGGCGAACGGGGAGTCCCTTGAGAACATTGGCATTCTGCCGTTCATGCCGAGCTTGTCGAAGCCTGTGGTGAGCAAAGTCGAACCGCACGGTCACGGGTTTTGAAATGACTTCTACGCGATCTCTCTATGGCGAAGCTGAAGGACGTCCTGGCGTTTCTGCGGGAACGCGGGTGGTCCGAATATCGCCATGAAGGGGGAAGCCGCCGAGTCTGGGGCCATTCGGACGGTCGGCAGATCACGATCGCGACCATCCCGGTCAGGAAATTGACCGGCCCACCCTGGCCAAACTGCTCAAGCAAGCTGGTTATTCGTTGCGGGAATTCTGGAATCGCTACATCGGCTGTAAGCGGGTAAGCGAGGAGGGTCGGCTTCGCGGTCATGGGGTGGAGGGATGGCGGAGCGTGAAGTGCCAGTAGGGGGGAAGATCGGAAACCTGGACCTCGGCGAACGTGTCGCGCAGGGAAAAGATCTCCGGTCGGCGCACGCGCTGTTCAATCGGCGTGAAAAAGCGATCGTAGGCGGCATGGCAGAGAAAGGGCCAGGAAGCCTCCTCGTAGATGTCGGCCAGGGGCACGTAGCGGCCGAGCCCGAACGGTCGGGCCACGTTGCGGGCGGCGCGGAGGGGGAGATAGACGGCGCCAGCCAGGCCCGCGGCGAGCACGGCCCGGGCCTTCGGCGAGTGGAGCCGTGAAAGCCGCAGCCGGATCAGGCTCACGATGCGGAGGAGCCACGTGAAGTAGCGCGGGCGGTTGTCGAGCGCGTAATAGACGAAGACGAGCCACCAGGGAGCATAGTGGGCGATCCGGCGAAGCGCCTGCAGCATGTCCTCGGGCAGGTGGTGGAGGACCCCCACGCAGAGGGCGAAATCGGCAAAATGCCTCCGGAAGGGGAGCGTTCGGATGTCGCCGCGGAAGAACAGGGCCGGTGCGTCGTCCAGCAACCGTCTCGCCTGGAAAATCGCGTCGCAGAAGTCCACGAGCACCAGTTCTCGGCAGCGCCTCTTTAGCAGATAGCTCCAGCGGCCCATCCCGCAGCCGAGATCGCAGACCCTCGCCTGTTTCAGAGCTTCGAACGGAACCAGATCGAAATATCCGGCGAACTGCCGCTCGTAGTCCGGCAGCATGCCGTCATAGCACTTCCATTCGGCGCCGAACGTCGCTTGGATCTCCGCGGCATCGGGAGAGAGACGCCCCCCGTCGAGCAGCACGACCTCGTCTTCGATCGGGTATTCTAGCCCGTTCACACGGAGACGATCGGGCTCGACGCACACGTCCCCCGTGCCAAACAGGTCCTGCAGGCTTTCCAGTCTGCTGGCGTACCGGCTCACAGGACGTAGTCTCCGACTCTTCGAAGCTGAGATGCCCGTGACGGATGCCGGCAGTATCAATGCGCCGGATCAGAATTTCTGGGGGAAAACCTGACAGAGTGCAACGCGCGCAGAATACGCCTCTAGACGCCCTCTTGCAAGGACAAAAGGCATGAGCCGGGGAAGAACGTCCTGTCCGGTGTGCTGGTCCTGAAGGAGGGCCGCGGCACTCGGTCGGGTGCCCAGGGGGACGCCGACCGGCTGAGGAGGGGCTAGGTTTCCTGCCGGGCTTTTTCGATCTTGGCCCAGGGGTCCTTGAGGGAGACGGTCCGGTTGAAGACCAGCGCACCCTTGGTCGTATCGGGGTCCGTGCAGAAATAGCCCTGCCGCTCGAACTGGACCCGCGTGCCCGGCTTGGCCTGGGCCAGGCTCGCCTCCACTTTGCAGCCGGCCAGTCTCTGGAGCGATTGAGGGTTGAGGGACTGGGTCCAATCCCGGTCCGCCGGAACTTGTGACAGGTCGGTTGTAAGCAGCGCCTCGTAGAGTCGCACCTCCGCGTCCAGCGCGTGCTCGGCCGAGACCCAGTGGATCGTGCTTTTGACCTTGCGTCGGGAGGAGCCGCCGCTGCGGGTCTCCGGGTCATAGGTGCAGTGCAGCTCGACGACCTCGCCCCGTTCGTTCTTCACCACGTCCACGCACTTGACGATGAAGGCGTAGCGGAGCCGGACTTCGCGGCCCGGTGCGAGGCGGAAATACTTGGGCGGTGGCGCTTCGCGGAAGTCCTCCTGCTCGATGTACAGGATCCGGGAGAAAGGAACCTTTCGCGTGCCGGCGTTCGGGTCTTCCGGGTTGTTGACGGCTTCCAATTCTTCGACCTGTCCTTCCGGATAGTTGTCAATCACGACCTTGAGCGGTCGGAGCACGGCCATCACGCGTGCGGCGCGTTTGTTGAGGTCCTCACGGACGAAGTGCTCCAGCAGGGCCATCTCGATCGTCGCATCCCGTTTGGCCACGCCGATGTGCTCGCAGAAGGCGCGGATCGCTTCGGGCGTATAGCCCCGCCGCCGCAATCCCTTGAGCGTCGGCAGGCGCGGGTCGTCCCACCCGGTGACGAGCTTCTTCTCGACCAGCTCGAGCAGCCGCCGCTTGCTCATGACCGTGTTGGTGAGATTGAGCCGCGCGAACTCGATCTGCTGCGGACGATGCGGCGTCTCGCACTGCTCGATCACCCAATCGTAGAGCGGCCGGTGGTCTTCGAACTCCAGCGTGCAGATCGAGTGGGTGATCCCCTCGATCGCGTCCGACAGGGGATGGGCATAGTCGTAGGACGGGTAGAGGCACCACTTGTCGCCGGTCCGGTAATGGGTCGCGTGCCTGATGCGGTAGAGGACCGGATCGCGCAGATTGATGTTCGGGGAGGCCATGTCGATCTTGGCCCGCAGGACATGGGCCCCGTCGGGAAATTCCCCGGCCCTCATCCGCTGAAAGAGATCGAGATTGTCTTCGACCGGCCTGGTCCGGTAGGGGCTGTCCTTGCCCGGCTCGGTGAGGGTGCCTCGGTGCCGTCGGATCTCGTCCGCGCTCAGACTGTCCACATAGGCCTTGCCCTTCTTGATCAGTTTCACGGCGTATTCAAAGAGCGGCTCGAAATAGTCCGAGGCGTAGAACATCTTGTCTTTCCAGTCGAAGCCCAGCCAGCGCACGTCCTCCTGGATGGCTTGGACGTATTCGGGGTCTTCCGTCTCGGGGTTCGTATCGTCGAAGCGGAGGTGACAGACGCCGCCGGGATTCTCGCTGGCGATCCCGAAGTTCAGGCACATGGACTTGGCGTGGCCGATGTGGAGGTAGCCGTTCGGCTCCGGGGGGAAGCGGGTGACGACCCGGCCTCCGTGCTTGCCGGCCTTCCGGTCCTGGGCGACGATGTCCCGGATGAAATCCGAAGGGGGGGATGGCTCGGGATCGGTCATGTCTGCGGCTCCATGTGCTGCAATCTGCGCGACCGTCGCGCTTCTCGGCCTCTGTTCTATCACAGACCAGGGCAAAGGAGAAACGGCCGCGCCCTGTGGTCGGGCCCGGGGGCAAGCCGTATAATGGCCCCATGCTCCCCGGCCGTTCCCGATCAGCCGGCAGGCTCGTTCTGTGTCTGCTCGTCTTCCCGCTGCTCGTCGGCTGCGCCGCCCGGTATTTCCGCGACGTCGAGGCGCCAAGCCAGCCAGCTCTCCGGCACACCCTCCAGGCCTGGCCCTATCGGGAATACTGGACCGGGGTCGTCTTCAACGGGGAAAAGATCGGCCTCACGCACCTGGCTCTGCAGCCGGCGGGGGGCGATCAGTACGAGCTGCGCGCCGAAGCCCTGCTCGCCTTCCACTTCCTGGGCTTCGACAAGCGGGTCACGCTCGCCTCGCAGGATTGGGTGACGGACGACCTGCGTCTGAATCGCTTCGTCCATGACTATGATCTCGACGGCAACCGGCTGAGGCTCACCGGCCGGGTCGAGCAGGGGCAGCTCGTGGTCGAACGGGAGAGCGGCGGCCGGATGACCTCGGAGACGATCCCCTTGACCGGTCCGATCTATCCCTCCAGCGCGATCGCCTTGTACCCGACGTGGCAGGGGCTGGCCGTCGGGCGGGAGTACCGCTATCAGGTCTACGACGGCCAGCGGCAGCAACTGGCGGCGGTGTCGCAGGCGATTGAGGCTTATCAGGAAAGTGATCTCTTTTCCGGCCGCGCCTATCGGGTCGCTACGAAGCTGGACGGGCAGGAGGCCACGACCTGGGTCAACGAACGGGGCGAGCCGGTGCTGGAGATGGCCTGGCACGGAATCCTGATCTCCTCGCTGGAGAGCGAAGCCGAAGCCAAGGCTTACCTGGCCCAGGCCAGCCTGAACAAGCGGGACGTGCTGGTGGAGTTCAGCCTGATTCGGACGAGCCGGCCGATCCCCGCCCCGCGCGCGGTCAGGCGATTGTTGGTGAATCTGGCAGGCCTGCCCGATGCGTTCACGATCCCGTCGGATCAGTGGCAGGACTGTCGGCGGGAGGGGCCGAACGCCCGTTGTTTCATCCAGGCTGTCGAACCAGCCGCGATCGGCGAGCCCCGTCCCGTTCCCCTCGACGAGCTGAAGCCCTATCTCAAGCCGACCCAGACCATTGACAGCCAGGACCGAGAGATTCAACGCACCGCCCGGGAGATCGTCGGGCCTGCCACCGAGCCGCTAGCGCAGGTCAGGCGAGTGGTCGCCTGGCTGCAGGAGCAGGTCGCTCAGGAGCCGGCGGACGTCTTCACCTCGCGCGAGGTCTTCGACAAGCGGAAAGCCGAGTGTCAGGGGCTGACCTGGCTCTATGCGGCCTTCGCACGGAGCCTCGACGTGCCGACCAAGGTGGTGAACGGCCTCGTCTACGTGGGCGAATTGGGCGGGTTTCTCTACCATACCTGGGCCGAGAGCTACGTCGGAGGCCGATGGTTGCCGATTGACCCGACGTTCGGCCAGGTCGGGGCGGATGCGACCCACATCAAGTTGATCGAGGGCGACCGACCGGCCGACCTCCTGCCCCTCGTGGACCTCGTCGGAAGGATCCGCATCGAGGCGCTCTCCGATTCGCGATCGTGATCGGCGAAAGGCGGCTTGATTTCCTCCCGAGAAATCGAGTAGGGTGCGTCGCCCTCATGCGACGTGTTGAGCTCACCAGTCTGATTGACGCAACACCATCGTGACGCGCCCCCTCTTCATCATCCTGTTGCTGGCCGTGCTCGCCGTCCCGAGCCTCGCGCTTGCCGAACGACCCGCCACGGAGCTGAGCGCCGAGGCCCAAAGGGAATGCGACCAGGGGCGGAGGGCCAAGGAGCGGTCGGTCCGGCTGGCCCATTTCGAGAAGAGCCAGAAGCTGGCCGAGCGGGCCGTGGCCCTGAACGACCAGCTTGCGGCCGCCCACTTCGCCCTTTTCTGCAGCCTGGGCGAACAGATCCGGATTGACGGGGAGACCCTCAGCGCCACGTCGCTGTTCGGGTTCCGGCGCGTGATGAGGGAGCTCGACCGCACCTTGGAGATCGAGCCGGACAACCTTGACGCCCTTTCTTCCAAGGGCACCTTCCTGGTCAGGCTTCCGGTCCTCCTCGGTGGGGATGCGACGAGGGGAGAGCAGCTGCTGCGATACGTGATCCAGCGGGAGCCGCGATCGGTGAACGCCCGCCTGAGCCTGGCCAAGGCCTATGCGGCGCGCGGGAAGCGTGCGGAAGCAATGACCCTGGCGGCGGACGCCCTGAAGTTTGCCGAGGCCGACGGACACGAGGACTTCATCCCCGAGGCCCGGGCCACCCTGGCCGCCCTGGGGTTGAATCAGGCCGACATCCTCACGGTCAGGCCCTGATCCACTCTCCCTCCCTCACCTCATCCACACGTTCAGCACGTGATCGCCGCGGCTCGGCTCATCGGTTCCGCTTCCGCCGCCACGCATCCAGGATCGGGGCGGCCATCAGCAGCAGGGCGACGAGGAAGAGCGGCCAGTTGAACCAAGTCGGCCGCACGGCACGGATCGCCTCCTCTCCCGCGCCCAGCACCTGGAGCGTATCGGCCATGAAGCAGTAGAGGGCCAGGATCATCCCGCCGCCCGCCAGGCTCCAGGCCCAACGCCCGGGCCGAAGCGGTTCCTCCTGCCGGTCGGCCGAGCCCAGGAGCGTTCCGCCGAGCACCATCAGGACGGCGATGCTCACCGGCGCCCACACCGGTCCCCACCAGGGGAGCGGGATCAGGAACAGGACGTCCCAGTCCGTCGGAGACCGGGGCCAGCCGGCCAGCACCCACAGGAAGGCGTAGTAGAAGATGTCCCAGATCCCGAAGGCGAGCAGGAAGTAGCCGGACCGGCTGATCCAGGTTTGGCCAGCCAGCCACCCCACCGCCGCCAGCATCGCCAGCGTCGCCGCTTCACGGGCGATCTCGGTCTGGAGCACCCAGGCCGGCACGTCCGCCGGCGTGATCCGGAACGGATCGAGACGATTGGCCAGGGTCCGTAGATAGAGGACGACGGCAGACTCCACGAAGGCCATGGCCACCGCATAGGCGGCCACCGGGACCCAGCGAGAGCGAAAGGACATGGATGGCATACTCGGGGAGCGGGCGGTTACGGCCCCATGGCGGGCGTATTGATCTTGCCCACATACTTCTCCCAACTGGCCACGACGCCGTCCTCAAAAAACACCCGGAACTCGGACGTCTTGCACGGGTCCCGGCCGCCGGGAGGGTAGAGCCACACCTCGACCTGTTTGCCTTTGAAATCGAACTGCCGTTTGCAGATGGGCTCGCCTTCGACCAGGTAGACCTGGTCCGGGGTCATCCCCTTGAGCAGATAGCCGTTGTCGATCGCCCGCCTGATCGGATCGGGATAGGAGGGGTACTGGTCGCGCAGCAGGCGGTCTCGCGCCGACTCGCACCCGCCGATGAGCGACAAGGCCAGGAGGGAGCAGACGATGGGCGCCGCGCGCACGGTTGGTTCCGTCGGCCGCATGTACCGGTCCTTCGTATCGCATTCCGCGTCGCGTTGCAATCCCCCAGGGCCTGTGGTATGGTTCGCCCCGGCTTTGAACCGCTGCCATCCTCTCTCGGAGACCGGCTGGTCCCATCGTCTAGCCTGGCCTAGGACGGAGCCCTCTCAAGGCTCAGACACGGGTTCGAATCCCGTTGGGACCACCAATTTCTTCCTTTCTCCTTCAACGACTTCGTAGCGTTCACCGCCTTCCCGACAATCCCCTCGAAAATTTCATAGGACAAACCATAGGACAAAGTGTAGGCTTTCTCCAACATCGTCACCGCTCTTCGAAGCTGCTTATTCCAGCCAGGTCCGCCATGCGAATAGGCGCTCGTCATCGCCTCCGATCCCATGAGATCCCCGCCAAGTCCGCGGATGCGATGCCCCAACAGGGCCGCTCTCACCTCCAGGCTCACGCCCAGGTTTTGCAGACGCGTTGCGAAGGTATGCCTGAGATCGTGGAAGTGCAGGTCGTGGACTTTTGCCCGCTTGCACGTCCGACTCCAGAAGGTTCCCAGCGCGTCGGCGGTCCAACGCCGGAAAATCTGGTCCTCAATATTCGGGACGTCTGTCTGTAGAGCCGCAAACGCCACACGGTTGAGCGGAAGCTCCCGAGGCGTGTTCTTAAGCCGGCTCCGCGCTGGCGGCAAGATCAGCCAGGGCCCGTCGTCGCGTTGCCTCACCCATGACCGGCCAATCTCAACAATTTTCCCCTCACGAAGGCCCGTATGAAGCGCGACCAGCGCGATCCGCCACAGTGCTTCCGGTGCCACTTTCTGAATCGCATTCAACTCTTCATCAGTCGCGACCCGTTCCCGAATAGCCACGTCCGGCAGTTCAACGCGCTTCAGTCGGTTCTTGTCGAGTTTGTCGAAATCAACCGCAAGATTGAGAATTCGCATCAGAACATTCCACTCGCGCCGGATCGTCCAGTGCGCGGCCTTGGCTTGGAGCCGATCGTTGATGAACTGCAAGCCATCTTCGGCCGTGAGCGAATCAAGAGGGCGATCACCAAATCGAGGCAGCAAATGGACTTCAACGACGTTTTCGGGGCGTCTCAGATCGATGCGGTTTTTGACCCGCATCGTCTGCCAATAGATCGGGAGGAATTCACGAAGGGTCGGGGCGGAGATCCTTGTTTGACCTTGGACATGATTGCCAGCCTGGATCTTGGCGATCGCCTTGAGCGCCTGTTGCTCAGCTTCTTCCTTGGTCAAGTTGTAGCCGAGCAGCGGCCGGTATCGCTCGCCCTTCCAGCGGTAGTACAGATCGAACGCCAATCCATGGCGTTTCGTGGCGCGGGTCTTGATCGTGATGTTCATAAAGGACCTCCTCAGCGATAGAGCGGATTGCGATGATAGACAGGAGGAGACGCAATGTCTATGCCTGAGAGTGCGCTGCTTTCCGCCTGCGTCGCTGAGGCACTGACTCCTCCGCTTCTGACCCAAGCGAGGAGATCATCCTTGTCAAAGAGGTAACTCCGAGAACCAGGAGGCCGGTACCGCCGAATGCTCCGGTTTTGGTAGAGCCACGACTTCGATTTTCGCAGGAACCGAGCGGCTTCGGTCAGGGTCAGAAGCTGCATGCCTTCCTCGTACTCTCCGTTCAAAAATGACCAACACTGGAGGGGGCGTGCCGGGGCTGAAGAGCAGCGAGCCACGCCCTGCCGGTCCCCTCCCTCCTGGCCCCCTCCCGTCCGGTCCTGTCCACTGCGAGAGCCCGACCCGCTGCCCCCATTCCGCCCACACCCCCAGACGTGCGTGAGGGGTGGGGCTCAAAATGTTTTTTGTTGAGGGAGGAGGGGGCAGATGAAGGGGCAGAGGCGAGTCAGTCGGCTGGCACGGCGTGAGGAGGCGCCCGCCCCCGCGCGGCCCTATCTCGTGCCCCGGTACCGGATCAGCCTGGTGCAGGAAGCCGCCTATCCCACCGAGGCCCCGATCGTCACCGATTCCCGCGCCGCTGGTCAGGCGCTCCAGCCGGTCTTTGAGGGCCTGGACCGGGAGCAGTTCGTCGTCTGCTGTCTGGACGCCAAGCACCGGATCATCGGCGTCAACGTGGTTTCCGTCGGCTCCCTCACCCTCAGCATTGTGCATCCGCGCGAGGTCTTCAAACCGGCGATCCTGCTGAACGCCGCGGCGGTGCTCCTGGCCCACAACCATCCGTCCGGGGACTCTACGCCGAGCCAGGAGGACC
Organism: Nitrospirota bacterium; assembly: GCA_040757595.1. Classification (NCBI taxonomy): domain Bacteria; kingdom Pseudomonadati; phylum Nitrospirota; species Nitrospirota bacterium. The sequence goes on from JBFLWP010000008.1 coordinate 147,310, forward strand.
GCGCGTTGACCGCCCGGCTGAAGGCCGCCGGCGAAGTTCTGGGAATCACCGTGCTGGACCATGTGATTGTCGGCGACGGCCGCCTCTACAGCTTTGCCGATGAGGGGCAACTGTGAGCGGCGGTCGCTCCACCATGAAAGGAGCCCCGTCATGACGACGACGACCACCAACCACCTCTCATCCCCTGAGCCGCGCCGGTGCAGCGAGTGCGGGCGGCAGGCCTGGGAGACCGCCACGGTCGTTGACCCGACCACCGGCTCGCAACTCGCTCTTTGCGGTCAATGCGTCATCGTCTTGCTCCAGCGCCAGCACTTTCCCCCTGGCTGCGGCGGCGGGTAGCCCGCTTGCCCGGCTCGACGCACAGCCTGCCGATCGGCAACGCAGTCCCTCTGTTGCGACCACGTATTCTGCTTTGCAAACCCGTCCTTCCGTCCTATACTGTCCTGCCTTGACGATTGGCCGGTCCAAGCTTCCTCTCGTCACGAGGCGGCTTGTGTTACACGAGCGTGACCGGTTCCGCCATCTCGTCGCCCAGCTCCGGGCCGCCCTGGACGCACGGGGCGATGCGGCCTTTGCCGACGCCCTCACCGAATGCCTGCGGAATGCGACCGTGAACCCCCAGTGTCCCATGGGCCGCCTGGTCCTGGCACGGCGGACCAAGGGCAAGCCTCCGATGGCCCCGCCCCGTGCACCCGCTGAACCGACAGGTCGCCGAAAAGCATTGCCCCGCTTTGTGGCCCGCGGGTCCCGAGAGGAGATCTTCGAGGGCCTTCTGTCGTTTTTGAAGACCCAGGCGATCGTGTCCGCCGATGTGCCCCTGCTCCGGGCGCTGCGCGAGTGCCAGCGCTTCACCGAGGAGAAAGAACCCAACTTCTGCCCTGTCCGTCGTCTCCTGCATCCCGAGCGTCCCCTTTCTGCCTCGAAGTCCCCTGACCAGCCCTAGCTCAGCAGCCGCATGATCCATTTGACCCCGGCCACGACCACGGCCAGGGCGAGGGCCGCCGCGCCCCAGGCCATGAGGTCCGCCGTGAGGGTCTGTCCGATCGTCGTGATTGCCGATGCGGTCATGATGAAGCCTCCCTGGAAAGGAACGGACGAGGGGCGCGCTCCCTCGTCCATTCCCCACGCCCCTAGCGGACCAGACCCCGGACCCGCCGAAAGGCGTAGATGGCCAGCGCCACCCCGATCAGCGCCGTCGCCCAGAGGAGCAGATCGGCCTTGATCGTGGCGACGTCCGCGGAGACCGGAAAGATGTTGGTCGCCTGCGCGAAGGACCACGCCGGCACCGCCAGCATCACGACCAGTCCCCACAGCCCTGCCAGCCACCGCCTGACGAACCGTCCCATAGGGACACCTCCTCGTTTGGTGGACCCGCCCACCCGCGGTCCTGGCGGCCCCCAGGACTGGGCCCCTCCCGTCAGTGGGAGGGCATCAGCATCTTGATGATGCAGCCCACGGCGAAGCCGCCGAGCCAGCAGACCGCCGTGCCGACCGCCGAGGCCATCGCGCCCCGCTCCGCCGCCACGCTCGCGATCCACTCCGCTTCCGCCACCACGCGGGCATAGGCCTGGGGCGACACGAGCGCGAGCGCCCGGCCCGGCATGACGCAGGCCATGAACAGGAACAGCCAGACGCCGGAGAGATAGGTGGAGAGTACGAGTGCCGCGCGGATCATAGCCGCCCCGCCAGGAGGCCGGAGAGGAAGGCCAGGAGCAGGAGCACCACCGTGACAAAGGTTGGGTCCATCCTGACCTTCCTTGCTCCTGCCGTTTGTTACGCCCTGGCCGGCTGAGCCCCGGCCACGTCGAGCTGCAGCACGTCGAACAGCCACAGGTTGGCCTTGGCCAGGAACCGGACCTCCACCGTGGCCACCGCCTGCTTGTGCTTGGCCGCCTGGATCGCCGGCAGCAGCGTGCTCGCCGACTCCTCAGGGATGTTCAACGACATGGTCATTGCGTCCTTCCCGTCCACGTCCAGCCGGAGGGTCCGGTAGACCTTGCCCTCCTTGTTCTTCCGCTCCCCCACCCCCAACACCAGCCCTCGCATCGTCACCTGTGCCATCGCAAAAGACCTCCTGGTTACAGGGTTGCCACCGCCGCGCTCCCCGCTCGAAGCAAAAGGAGCCTTCACACTCGTGACAGACACTCACCAGACACGGACCCACCTGGATCAGCCGGTTCGTCCGGGACGAGCAGCCCGGACAGCTCTTGGACTTCAAGGGCAACCGTCGCCTCACGTCGGCTCCAGCCGGTACGGTGTCCGGGAAACCCGTTTCAGCAGGGCCAGGTGGCGGCTCTTCCACCGGTCGGCCCCGCGCTGGATCAGCTCCTCCATGAAGGCTTGGCCGGCCTCCTGGTGGGCGTAGAGGACCGCCAGCATGGGGGCCAGGGATTTGGCCGCCCACTGCTTCACGTCCTCGATCTGCTTCTGGACCTTCTGCAGCAGCAGCGGGGCCTTCTTGAACCCCTCGGTCAGGGCCTCCCACCAGGCACAGAGGGGCGCGCGGGCCCTCTCCCAGGACTTGGCCTCCCGCGTCGTCTCCCGGAAGTCCACGTGGGCGCGCAGGAGGCCAACGACGCGCCGCTTCCAGTCCGCTTCGGGCAGCCCGGCCAACTCCTCCGCACAGGCCTGGGCCCGCTCGTCCTTGAGCTCCAGCTCGAAGCGGGTCCCGTAGGCCTCCCAGTCGGGATCGTGCCGCTTCTTCCGCTCCAGCCGCTTGTCGTAGACCCGGAGGAAGGTTTGGGAGGTGCGCTTCCCGAACTCCAGCGTCAGGCCCGTGTCCTCGAAGAAGTCCAGTTGCTCGTGGATTAGCCGGGAGTAGCGGCTCCGGCAGACGGCCCGGCCCGCGTGGGCGGCCTCATAGACCTGCTGGACCGTGACCCGCTGGAGCCGGTCATCGAGAGCGAGATCCAGGCGCGTGACGTGGCCGGCATGATCCAGGACCCACCGGATCACCGTCCGCACCTGTTCGATCGTCCAGGCGGCCAGGGCGGAGCCGGGGAGAGAGCAATGGACTTCCCGCGGGGCGCGCTTGGCGCCGGTGCCCATGCGGCCGACTTGCGCGCCGGAGAGACAGAGCCACCCTTCCGGGTAGCCGGAGAAGCCCTTCTCCGCCTGACACCAGTCGCCGCCCACCACGTCCTGGACCTCCTGGACCGTGGCCGAGGGGACGGTGAAGCCGAGCCAGTCTAGCTGGACCGTCGAGCCTTCCATGACTTCCGTTTCCGAAGGGACGCTGCACGTAGCGCCCCCGTCTTACTCAACGGGGGCTGGCCGTTCCCGTGCGGTCGGCTGTCGCCGATCCGCACGGCCCCTGGCCCTCGCTTCAAGGGGACCGTGAGTCCCAGCGCGCGCATGGCCCGGCGCACCGAGATTTCGCTGATCCCCAACTCAACGGCCAACTCCTTCACCGACAGCAGCGTCCTTCCCATCAGGTTCCTCCGTGGCAAGCCGCGCCCGTGTCAGTCGCCACCGTACCGACCGGGACACGGAAAGGGAATTGATCAGTTTTGATCTCTTTTGATCAGGAGTGATCAGTTTTGATCAAATCGGCCGCACGAAGGGCAAAACCGGTGCGAAGGCGAATGAGAAGCAACCGGCCGAGATGAGGTGAAACGGCCAGGAACCGCTAGCCTAGGGAATCGCCTAAGGGAGAGAAAGATACACGCCGCACATTTTTGAACGGGACGGGGTAAGAAACAGATCTCAGCGGGCAGCTTCTCGGAATATACTTGCCATTCGGGCCACAAATGTATTCATTCGAGCTGACCCCCTCCCAGAAAACTAGGCCAGCCAAAACTGGGAAAATCGGCTAAGCTTGCAGCCCTCCAACTCAGGAGGGCGCATCATGAAAAAGAGCAAGTTTTCGGAAGAGCAGATCGCCACGGCCCTG